>JBBQIH010000066.1:0-9972 GCA_038324725.1 Cyanobacteriota bacterium
GGAGCAGCGCCACCGCAGCCTGGTGCGGGTGACCCATCGCCTGATCGATCTGGCCAGCCTGATCCTGGCGGGGGTCTGGATCCTGATCGACATCCCCGGGGTGCGACAGGCCTCGGCGTCCCTGCTACTGGCCGGTGGCGCCCTGCTGGGCGGCCTGGCGATCGTGTTCCAGGGGCTGCTGCGGGACTTCGCCGCCGGCCTCGCCGTTCTCATCGAAGACCGCTACGCCATCGGCGACTGGGTGGAGATCGGCGGTCTCGCCGGCGACGTCGTGGACGTGGGCGTCCTCAGCACCCAGCTGCGCTGCCTGGATCAGCGGGTGGCGGTGATCCAGAACAGCGCCTTCGACCGGGTGGTGAACCACACCAAACTGCGTTCCGGCAAGGAGGTGACGCTGCTGGTATCGCACCGCTGCACCGGCATCGATCGGGCGCTGGCGGTGGCGGCCGAGGAGCTCGAAGCCTTCCACGTCGATGCCACCTGGGGGCCCCGCCTGCTGGTGCCGCCCCTGCTGCGGGGCGTCAGTGCCACCGGCCCGCTCGGTATCACTGTGAGCATCCTGCTGACCACCGTGGCCGGCGAGCAGTGGGCCTGCTCCCGGGAGTTGCAGCGGCGCCTGGTGGCCCGCTTCCAGCGGGAAGGGATCCCCCTGGCCGATGGCCTGGAGCTGGCCCGCCGGGGCTGATCAGGGTGGGGCCGACCCTCGCGGATCTCGCCACAGCAGCAGACCCTGGGTGCGGACGGTGTGGAAATCGCTCGCCCGGTCATCCCCCCGGCCGGTGAGGCCCCCGTCTGGCGCAGCGATCACCGTGCCTTCTTCATCAAAGAGCACGCTGGTCTGATCGCAGCACTGGGGGGGCAGGTAATACACCACCCGGCCCCGGTACAGGTAGCGCCACACCGTCTGCGGGGGGTTGCCCATCGGCTGGGTCTTCAACTGCCGGATCAGCCGCTGGAGCCACGGAGGCCGGGGCGCCGGTGCCGAGGCGGTGGGGGCAGCAGGGGTGTGGGGTCCCGCCAAGGTGTGGGGTCCCGCCAAGGTGTCGGATCCGATCAGGGCGATGGAGGCAACAACCGCTGCACAGGCCGCCCCAAGCAGCGCCCGCCCCCGAGCCAGCCGTGGCGACGCCGCTGGGCTCCTTCTCAGGCTGGGGTTTGGCATCGCTGCCAAGGCTACGCTGAACCGGCCGCGGGAAAGTTCATGGCTTCAACGACGGCGGACCACGAAACCTTCATCCGTCAGGCCATCCAGCTGTCACGCAAAGCCGCCATCGATTACGGCACCGGCGGAGCCTTCGGCGCGGTGATCGTCAAGGACGGGGTGGTCATCTCCCAGGGGATGAACCGGGTCGTGGCCAGCCATGACCCCACCTGGCACGGAGAAATGGAGGCGATCCGGCTGGCCTGCATCACCCTGCAGAGTTTCAAGCTGCCCGGCTGCATTCTCTATACCTCCGCCGAGCCTTGTCCGATGTGCATGGCCACCTGCTACTGGGCAGGAATCGAGGAGGTTTACTATGCCGCCACGGTGGAAGATGCCCTCGAATACGGTGATTTTGATGACCGCCCGATCTACGCGCAGCTGGCCCTGCCCAAGGAGCAGCGCTCCATCAAGCTCACCCAGATCCTGCGGGAGGAGGCGGTGGAGGTCTGGAAGGAGTACCAGGCCAGGCCCGACCGCATCCGCTACTGAGGTGCGGCTCTGATGGGGAGGGCGCTCAGGGGCTGGTGGCGGGCAGGGCCCGGAACAGCTGCAGCATCAGCCCCAGGCTCACCAGGATTGCCGCCAGGGTCAACCTGTGGCCGCGCCGGCTGCCCGTGCCTTCCAGCCAGGGCCGGCAGCACGAGCTGACCCAGGGCACCAGCCACCAACCGGTGAGGGCCACGGTGCAGGCATTGCCCAGCAGCAGTCCGGTGGGACCATCCAGCGGCAGGGGCCGCAGCAGCACCCGCAGCACCGCCACGGTGGGGTAGAGCACCACCAGCACCAGCAGGTTCACCTTCCAGATGGGCACGACGGCCCGGCCGGCCTCCCCCAGCCAGCGGGCGTAGCCCTCCCAGTCGGAGCGACCTGCATAGCGGTAACCGCCGCGCTCGGCGGCGCTGAGCAGATCGCGCCGTTCCTGGCAGTCCATCCAGCCCATGAACGCACCGGGCGTCGTGAAACTCAGCTCCGATGCGTACAGCAGGCGGCCTGCATGAGGTTCGCGGCCCAGGGGAGCGGGGGCTGTTTCAGCAACGAATCCCGGATGGCGGCGGGCGGCCGCCATCAGCCGCTCCTCCACCGCCAGGAACGCCGCCATCCCCGCCGGTTCGACGCGATGCAGGAAGCGGTGGGTGAACGGTGGCGCCGTCACGCTGGGGTGGGCTGGCGAGGCGGGCATCGCGGCATCGCGGCGGCGGCCCCACCATGGGCCATCAGGCCGCCGCCAGCCAGCGGCGCCGGGCCCGGTCGCTGAGGTCCTCGCCAACCAGCGTGAGCAGGGCATACACCGCCACCAGCGCCAGCAGCTGGTCCCAGGCGAAGGAGCTCAAGCTCTCCAGTAACTGGCTGCCCAGCCCGGTCGCCCCCACCAGTCCCACCACCACTGATTCCCGCAGGATCACATCGGCCCGGTAGGCGCCGTAGGCCAGGTAGGGGCGGGCCAGCCCGCTGAAGCGCCCGTAGAGCAGGGCCAGCCGGGGCCCGCTGCCGCCGCAGGCCAGGGCCTCCTCGGCGGCCGGATCGGTGGACTCGGCGCTCTCCAGCAGCAACCGGCCCAGCACCCCCAGGTTGTGGAAGCCCAGGGCCAGGGCGGCGGTGATCACCCCCGGCTCGAGCACGAACAGCAGCAGCAGGGCGCTCAAGGGCGGCGGCCAGAGGCGCCCCAGGGCCCACAGCAGCCGCAGCCCCTGCCGGGCCCAGCCGACGGGCGCCACCACCAACAGCAGCAGCGGCGCCAGGCCCACCGCGAGGCTGGCTGCCAGGACAGTGAGCAACAGGGTGCCCCCCACCAACCGGGGCCAGGGCAGGGCCGCCGTGGCGGCCCAGTCACCGCCGCCCAGGCCAGGCAGGGGCTGCCAGTGAAGCAGGGCCGCCGGATCCACCCCCAGGCCGCGACCCACCAGGACGCAAAGGGGCAGCAGGGCAGCCAAGGTCAGCAGCATCTCGCGGCTGCGTTCGCCCACGCCACGCCGGGCCAGCACGAAACGGCCGGGCACCAACCAGCGCCGGCGCAGCAGGCTGATGACCGCCTCCAGGGCCAGCATCACCGCCAGCAGCAGCCATAGGCCGCTCCAGAGTTCATGGAACTCGAGCGACTGCAAGGTCAGCTTGAGATCGGTGCCCAGGCCCCCGAGGCCGAACACCCCCAGCAGGGTGGCGCTGCGCAGGGCGCACTCCAGCCGGTAGCCGCCGTAGCTGAGCACCCCCGGCAGCAGTGCCGGCCCCAGGGCCGTGAGCAGGGCCGCCGGTGCCGGGGCGCCCGCCGCCCGCAGGGCCTCCAGGTTGGCGGTGGGCAGGGCATCGAGCAAGTCGGACAGCACCCGCGCCACCAGGGCCCCGAAGGGCAGGGCGATCGCCAGCACCGCCACCGCCGGCTGCAGGCCCACCAGCTGGAGCAGCAGCAGACCCCAGATCAGCTCATGGATCGCCCGGGGGAGGGCCAGCAACCGGCGGATCAGCTCCGCCGGCACCCCGCTGCCCGTCAGGGTGCGCCACACGGTGCGGGAGCTGGCTGCCCCCAGCACCAGGCCCAGCACCAAGCTGCCGGCCCAGCCCAGCAGGGCCATGCCGGCCGTCACCGCCAGCCCGTTCAGCAGCGAAGCGAGCACCAGCGGATCCAGCGAGGGGGTCACCGCCGCCACCGCAAAGTTGCCGATCAGCTCCCAACCGCCGCCATGCGTCAGCGGCGGCAGCAGGACGGCCAGGGGCACCAGCACCAGGGCCGGCAGCAACATCAGCAGCGGCGGCGCCGGTTTCAAGCTGTCACGCCGGGTGGGGTGCCCCCGTAGAGGTCCGCCAGCAGGGCAGCGTTCACCCGGGCCGCCGGCCCATCGAACAGCACCCGGCCGTCCTTGAGGCCCACGGCTCGATCGAAACCGGCCAGCAGGTCGGGCCGGTGCAGGCTCAGCAGCAGGGCCCGGGGGGCCACAGCCTGGGCCAGCAGCAGGGCCAGAAGCTCGGCGGCCAGCCGCGGATCGAGGCTGGCCAGCGGTTCATCGGCCAGCAGCAGGGTGGGCTCCTGGCGCAGCAGCCGGGCCATCGCCACCCGCTGGCGCTGGCCGCCGGAGAGGGCCGTCACGGGCTGCTCCAGCAAGGCCGGATCCAGATCCATCGCCCGCAGGGCGGCCGTGCAGGCGTCGGTGTCCAGGGGCAGCAGCAGGTTGAGCAGGGCCCGGGGCCAGCCCCAGCGGGCCAGACGGGCGGCGTTGAGGTTCTGTTGCACCGTCAGCTCCTCGATCAGGCGCAGGTCCTGCCAGAGGGTGCCGATGCGGGCCTGCTGGCGGCGCCGGCCGCGGCGGGAACGGGCGGGAGCTTGTCCCTCCCACAGCACCGTGCCCGCCGCCGGCTCCAGCAGACCATTGGCCACCGCCAGCAGGGTGCTCTTACCGGCACCACTGGCCCCCAGCAACGCCACTCGCTCGCCGGGGGCCAGGGTCAGATCGACGTCCTCCAGCCGGGGCCGGTCGCGGCCGCTGACGCGGATGCCCCGCAACGCGAGCACGGCGGTGGGGGGGCCGGCGGCCATGGGAGACGCAAACAGCAAAGGCTCGGTCCAGATTGCCAGTCGTCCGCCCATCGCCCCATGGCGCGTCAGGCCAGGGGGACTCCCAGCAGAATCTGCCCATCCACAGGGTCAACGATGACGTCCTCCAACGGGCCCAGGTCCTCCCTCCTCAATGGCATCGCCCGGGTGCTGCTTTGCCTGGTGTTCCTCCATGCCGTGATCGGCAAGCTGACGGGATTCAGCGGGGTGGCCGGGATGATCGCCGACCGGGGCCTGCCGCTGGCGCCGGTGCTGCTGGCGGCGGCCGTGGCGCTGATGGCCGTGGGCTCGGTGCTGGTGATCAGCGGCTTTCGCGTGCGCCTCGGCGCGATCCTGCTGCTGCTGTTCCTGGTGCCCACCACCCTCCTCTTTCACAACGATGTGGCTGATCCTCAGCAGCGCATCCAGCTGTTGAAGAACCTCTCGATCATGGGCGGCCTGCTGCTGGTGGCGGATCAACAAAAGGCGTGATGGACCGTTTCCAGAATCAGCAGGAGTCCCAGCGTGAACCAGGGATGACCTGCCAGCCGCCAAGGAGTCGTGACAACTGCGCAAGCCACGACGCTGGCCACAGCCGGCAGGCAGGCAGCCGAACGAACAGCCTCAGCTGACCACCACTTCCTGACCGGGAACCACCAGGGGCCGACGGTGGGGGAGGTTGCCGAAGTGTTCCCGGGCGACGGCCAACATCTGCTCGTCGCTGAGGCCGCCGTCGACGAGAGTCTCCACCCCCACGATCCGTTCCATCAGGTCGCGGCGATGGGTTTCGAGATAGTGCAACAACACCTGACGCATGTCGCTTTCCCCGGTGCCGTGGCCAAGCAGCAGCACGGCATCGGCACCGGTCATCGCCTCGGTGATGCGTGCCAGGTAGTCGCTGTCGAGCGGAGCGCGCTGGCCCGCCTGATCCCGGTCATGGCGATGGCTGAGGTTCTGATCCGTTCCCCAGATCCCGTGCGGACGGAGCACCGCATGCTCCACCTCCGCTCCTTCGAGCCTGAACACGTCCGTGCGGCGGTGGTCGAGGTGCAGCACAAGCCGATGGGCCTGATCACCGCGGGGGGAGGTGGCCTCGGCTTCAGGATGGTGGGGGGTGACGCCGGCCTCCTGCAGGAAATGACGCACCCGCATCACCGCCTCCGCCTCCAGGTCGGGTTGATGCAGACCGGAACCGGTGTGGATCCAGGTTTCCTGGCCGGTGGGCATCCGGATCTTCAGGCGGCGGTCGTCGGGTTCGCTCAACTCCGCGCCGAGGGAACGGAACAGCGCCTCCACCCGGGAAGCCCGCACGCCGTGCTGCAAGGGATGGGCAAACAGGGCCTGCAGGGTCCGGAGGTGGTGTCGCTTCATGGCGAGGATCGGCGCTTGCGTCGACCCTATCGAGGCGGATCCTCCCGGGAAGGCTCGCCGTAACGATCAAAGACGGGGGAACCGTGCAGGGGACGGCCACCGGATCTTCACCGCACTTCGAGCCTCACCCCATCGTCAAACTATCGATAGGGGGGACCTGGGTCTGCGCCAGAAGTGCTTGCAGATCGGAGCTTGGCGCTAGCATTCAGCCATGAACAGCAGGCAACGGCGCACCCTGGAGGAGGTCTGGGCTGAGCCGCTGAACGGCAGCCTGGAGTGGGGCCGGATCGAATCGCTGTTCCGGGCACTCGGATGCCGAGTGATCGAAGGGGCAGGCTCTTCTGTGACCTTCGAGCACGAGGGGAGGAGGGCCACGTTCCATCGGCCCCATCCAGCCAAGGAGGCCCTTCGTTATCGCGTCAAGGCCGCCCGCGAGTTTCTAATCGCCATCGGACTCACCCCATGACCAACGCCATGACCTACCGCGGCTACACCGCCACCATGACTTTCGATCCGGAGGATCACATCATCGTGGGCCGGGTGGAGGGCCTCAACGACATCATCACCTTCCACGCCGAAGGGGTGAAGGAATTCGAGCGACATTTCCATGAAGTGGTGGATGACTACCTCGCAGCCTGCGAACAACTGGGCGGCGAACCGGAGAAACCCGCCAGCGGCAACCTGATGTTGCGCATTGACCCGAACCTGCATGCAGCCGCCCTGAAGATCTCCCACCACCAGGGCCTCAGTCTCAACAAGTGGGCCGAGCAGGCCCTCAGGGCTGCCACCCAGAGCCGCGTGGAGGTCTGATCTTCTGAGCAATGCGCTGCCATGGGCATCACGAGCAAGCCCATGGTCGGTTCCTGGCGGACGAGGCTGCGGGATGGGCCACCTGATTCCGCCAGCGCGTCACCGGTTCCGGCCTGCTGCGCTCAGCAGATCGTGCGGGAGCGTCAGCAGGCGCCGCCCCGGCCTGACGCGCCTGGCGGTGCCTTGAACAGCGGAAACTGGAGGGGCCTGGCGCAGCAGGCGGCGGGGTCCTTCCTGCCCTGGCACCCCCAACGTTCCGCTCCCTCCTGGACATCGATGGCCTTCGCCTCCCCCCGCTCCTACATCCTTCTATCGGTGGCGGCGGCGGTGGCCACGATCGTGCTGAAGACGGCCGCCTGGCGACTCACCGGCTCGGTGGGCCTGCTCTCGGATGCGATGGAATCCGGGGTCAATCTGGTGGCGGCCCTGGGAGCCTTCTGGGCCCTCAGCCTGGCCGCCAAGCCCGCCGACCGCACCCACCACTACGGCCATTTCAAGGCCGAGTACTTCTCGAGCGGCCTGGAGAGTGTGCTGATCGTGCTGGCCGCCCTGGCGATCATCTATTCGGCTGTGGGCCGCCTGCAACACCCGGAGCCCCTGGAGCAACTGGGGTTGGGCATGGCCCTCTCCCTGGTGGCCACGGTGCTCAACGGCCTGGTGGCCTGGGTGCTGCTGCGGGCCTCCCGCCACTTCCACTCGATCAGCCTGCGGGCCGATGCCCACCACCTGTTCACGGACGTCTGGACCTCCTGCGGGGTACTGGTGGGCATCGGCCTGGTGAAGCTCACCGGCGTCACGATGCTCGACCCGCTGATCGCCATCGCCGTGGCGCTCAACATCACCCTCACCGGCTGGCATCTGCTGCGGGAAACGGCCTCCGGCCTGCTCGACCGCTCGCTTCCCATCGACGAGCAGGACCGGCTGGAGGCGCTGCTGGCCTCCCATGAAACCGGGGGCATCCGCTTCCACGCCCTGCGCACCCGGGTGGCCGGATCACGCCGCTTCGTGGCCTTCCATGTGCTGGTGCCTGGGCAATGGACGGTGCAGGCCGGCCATGACTTCTGCGACAGGCTGGAGCAGGAGATCGCCATCGCCCTGCCCCGCAGCGATGTGCTCACCCACCTCGAGCCGATCGAGGATCCCAAGGCCTGGGACGACCAGGGATTCCGCTGGGAGGAGGGTTGAGCCCCATACGATCCAGGCAGCAGCGAGCCCGTCCCCGATGGCCACCTATCTGATCACCGGCGCCAACCGCGGCATCGGCCTCGCGTACTGCCGCCAGCTCCAGGCCAGGGGCGACACGGTGGTGGCGGTCTGTCGCCGCCCCTCGCCGGAGCTGGAAGGCCTGGGGGTGTGCATCGAGGCGGGAGTCGACCTCACCGAGGAGGCGTCCATCACCGATCTGGTGGGCCGGCTGGGTCCCCTGGCCATCGACGGCCTGATCCTGAATGCCGGCCTGCTGGAGCGCACCACCCTGGAGGACCTCGACGTCGAGAGCCTGCGGCGCCAGTTCGAGGTCAACGCCGTCGCCCCCCTGCGGCTCACCCGGGCCCTGCTGGGCCATCTGCCCGCCGGCGCCAAGGTGATCCTGATGACCAGCCGCATGGGATCGATCGACGACAACAGCTCCGGCGGCGCCTACGGCTACCGCATGTCGAAGGTGGCGCTCAACATGGCCGGCAAGTCGCTGGCCATCGACCTGCGGCCCCGGGGCATCGCCGTGGCTCTGCTGCATCCGGGGATGGTGCGCACCCGCATGACGGGCTTCAGTGAACAGGGCATCAGCACCGAGGAGTCCGTGCGCGGCCTGCTGGCCCGCATCGACGCCCTGACCCTGGAAACGAGCGGAACCTTCTGGCACGCCAACGGCCAGGTGCTGCCCTGGTAGGTCCGGCGGCACCGGGTCTCATCGGCCCGGCAGGGCCAGCCGCAGCGGCAGGGTCCTGCCGTCCCGCACGATCTGCACCACGAGGGGCCGGCCCGCCGGGTGCGCGGCCACCCGCTCGATCACCTGGCGGGCGCTGCTGACCGGCTGGCCGTCGATCGCGCTGATCCCATCACCGACCCGCAGACCGGAGCGTTCGGCCAGCGAACCGCGGGCCACCTGCTGGATCTCCACCCGGCCCCGGTGGGTTTCCAGGTACACCCCCAGCCGCAGGCCCGCCGGCGGTGGTGTCGCCACCCCGAACACTGCCGTGGCCAGCCCCGGCTGGAGCACGGCGCAGTCGAGTGCGTCCTCCCAGGGCAGCAACCAGGCCGCCTCGCCCAGGCCCAGGGCCCGCAGCTGATGGGGCACGCCGTGGCCCCCGGCCAGATGGCCGCTGCCAATCAGCGCCACCACGAGGGCCCCTGGATGGCGACGGCGTTGTTCGGCGATGACCTGGGCCATGGCCCGGTCCCACAGCTGCTGGCTCTCCACGAAGCGAGCAAAGGAGGGATCCTCGAGGCCGGGCCGCCGCTGGTCGCGGCTGGGCACAAAGGGATGGTGCTGCCAGAGCCGGTGAAGCTGCAGCCGATAGGCCTGGCTGGCCGGCGCCGGACGCCCCACCCCCTCCCGCTGGTCGGCGGGCACCGCCTCGAAGCCCTCGGCACGCGGCGGTCGCGGGCCAAGCGCAGGATCGGCAGGTAAAGATCGGCGTCGTAGCCCCAGATGGCCGGCCAGTCGAGGGCCTCCAGGAAGGCGCGCTCCGCCAGTGCCCCGGCCACCCAGCGGTCGAGCACCGGCTGCAGGCGGCGCGGCACTATCTCCAGGCCGAGGCTGAGCTCCGGGCGCCGCGCCAGCAAGGCCGCGAGCGTGGCCAGCTGCCACTGGTGGTGGGCGGCACTGTCATGGCGCTCCCCCAGCAGCAGCACCGGACGCCGGGCCAGGCGGTCGAGCAGGGCCTCGGCCGCCAGCGTGCGGGGGCCGGCGGCGGTCGCCTCCACCCAGTCGCCGGCGGGCACACAGACGCCACCAGCAGGGCGGCCAGGCCCAGGGCCAGCCCCGCGACCCTCTGCCCGAGGGGGAGGGGGCTCAGCGGATCTTGCCGATCTGACGGCCCACCTGCTCGATGCGGGCGTAGGC
>JBBQIH010000067.1:0-9963 GCA_038324725.1 Cyanobacteriota bacterium
TGGGGTACCAGAGGCGCAGCAACAGGGTCTCCACCCAGGTGACCAGCCAGGCCAGGGCTTGATCGGTGGACTCCACCGTCATCAGCACGTTGCCGGTGGGCACGCGGCTGCCCTCGGCAACGGCCCGGATGCGCAGGGGCAGCCGACCGCCGTGGACGCTGACCAGGCGCTGCCAGCCCTCACGGTTGAACGGCAGGCCGTGGGCCGTCCAGAGGTCGGCGGCGTCCTCGACATCGTTTTGACTGACGGGCCGCTCCAAAGTGGTCTGCAGCAGCATCTGCAACCCGAAAAACAGGGTGTCGGGGTTCTCGCCGCCGCGGCTCTCCAGGTAGGCCCCCATGGCGGTGAGATCGGGGGGGTACTGGAGCCAGTGGCTGCCTTTGTAGCTGTCGGTGTCGAGCAGAAGATTGAAGTCCATGCTGTGCGCTCCGCACGATGTGGATGGGTGGGCTCCGGCCCGGTCTCCCCAGGTCTGAAGCGCCGATGGGTCAGCCGTTGCAGGCGGCGGTGTGGTCAGATCCGGGAGATGAAGTGCTGAATGATCTGGACGTGGTCCTCGAAGAACGTGTCTTCATGGGCGTAAATGTCGGCCAGGGGCATCCAGAAGGCTTTGTCGGCGTCGTCGCCGCCGCGGACACTGGGGAGGACGCCCCCCTTGAGCTGGATCAGGACGGCGTGGGTGATCACCCGGCCGCGCTGGGAGCGCCCCGGGGCATCGAAGACGTGGCGGTCGGCGATGGAGCCCTCCAGCACCGGCCGGGGCACCTTCAGACCCGTCTCCTCCCGCAGCTCCCGCAGCATCCCCTCGACCACCCGTTCCTGCTGGTCGAGGTAGCCCCCCGGCAGGGCGATCAGCCCCTGGCCGGGCCGCACCCGGCGGCGCACCACCAGCACATGGCCCGATTGGACAACCACCGCGTCGGTGGTGACGAAGGTGGGTGGGTAGGGCGCCACCGACCAGAGTTGGCGGTAGTCGGCGATGTACGCGGCTTCCTGGTGCAGCCAGCGGTAGCGACCCGTCTCCCGGTACTCCGTGAGGAAGATGCGCACCGCCTCCGGCACATGGGGGGCCCACTGGGGGGTATCGGCGCCGGAGAAGTAGGCCTGGCGAATGGCTGTGGAGTGGACGGCCTGTGTCAGGGGCACCTCCTGGAAGTCCCACTGGGGGAAGAGGTCGAGGTAGTAACTGCTGCGGTCCTTTCGGTGACCCACCAGCAGCACCCCATCCTCCTCATCGGTGGCGGCGAGCACCTTCTGCTGCACCTCCGCCAGCCAGAGATTGTCGGAGTAGAGCTGGTCGCGGATCGGGATCACCTCCAGCCGGCGCTGCCAGTCGGCAGGCAGGGCGGCGCGGATCATGCGCTCCCGCTCCTCACTGCTCCAGGGGTTGCGGGTGTCGGGGGCGCAGCGATGGCTGCCTAGGAGGAGCAGCAGGCGGTCGGCCCTGTCGAGGGCCGATGCGACCAAGGCAAGATGCCCTTCATGAAAGGGCTGGAAGCGTCCGATGAGGACGGCGACGTCGTGATTCATGGTGAACCTCAGAATCCCTGAGATGAAGCCCGCCTCAACGGCAGACCGTTCATGGATAGCACGACATCTGGGGATCTCCTGTGGCTTCCATCAGTTCGGAAGCTGGGCCGATGGGTCCCCTCGCCGAAGGACTCCGCCTGGAGGACCTATCACGCTGCTGGGCCATTTCGGTCGTCTCCAGACCAGGAGCTCCTGGGGTTGTCGGCCCCAACGAGAGGCTTGCAAAGGCTGCTGCGACCAGCAGATTTGATCGTTCAGCGCCAGACCAGCAAGGCATGCGATCATCCGCAGCTCCTCCACCGCTGCAGCCATCCATGACCCTGGGGGACGCCCACGGCGACCTGATTGCTATCGCTGCAGCGTTCGATCTTCCGGGTCGGATCCTGGGCCTGGAGCCCCTGGGCAACGGCAATGTCAACGACAGTTACCTGGTTGTTTGCGAAGGGCCTCCGCTGCAGCGGTTCGTGCTGCAGCGCCTGAATCGGACGGTGTTTCTGCGGCCCGAGCTGGTGATGGCCAACATGATCGTTGTCGCGGAGCATGTGGAGGCGCGATTGAATCAGGGCTGTGCCCTGCTGGGTGAGCGCCGTTGGGAGCACCCCAGGGTGCTGCTGAGCCGTGAGGGACGGCGGCCCTGGGTGGAACGGGACGCTCGCTTCTGGCGCCTGATCACCTTCATCGAATCCTCCCGGAGCTTCGATGTGGTGGCCAGCGCTGCGCAGGCCAGGGAGGTGGGCTTCGGACTGGGTGTTTTCCACCATCTGATCAGTGACCTGCCCCCGGCCGGACTGGCCGACACCCTGGAGGGTTTTCACGTCACACCCCGGTATCTCGAGCACTACGACGCGGTGCTGGCCAACGCGCCGGCCGCTGCTGTGAACGAGGTACTGCACTGTCTGGCCTTTGTGGAGAAGCGCCGGGACTTTGCGTCGGTGCTGGAGGCGGCCAGGGACAGCGGCCAACTGCGCCTTCGCCCCATCCACGGCGATCCCAAGGTCAACAACGTGATGATGGAGGCCTGCTCCGGCCGGGCCTGCGCCCTGGTGGATCTCGATACGGTGAAGCCGGGATTGATCCACTACGACATCGGCGACTGCCTGCGGTCCTGTTGCAATCCCCTGGGGGAGGAAACGGCGGATCTGGAGGCCGTCTCTTTTGATGTTGATCTCTGCCGCGAGGTGCTCAGCGGCTATCTGGCCGCCGCTTCAGGGTTTCTCACTGCTGCCGACTACGACCACCTCTATGTGGCGATGCGCCTGATCAGCTTCGAGCTCGGCCTGCGGTTCTTCACCGATCATCTGGCAGGTAACGTTTATTTCAGGACGGACCAACCGGGCCACAACCTGCAACGCGCCCTGGTGCAATTCCGGCTCACCGAGAGCATCGAGGCCCAGGAGATTCAGATCCGGGACCTGATCGCTGAGCTCAGGGCCGATCTCGCCGCTGGCGGCTGATGGCTGCGTCCGTCTCCCAGCGCTTCGCGCTGTGCCCCTTTGATGACGGCACAGCGTCGCCGGCCCTCCAGCTGGGGGGCGAGATCAGCCGAGAGGGCCCGCGACTCCTGCTGCGTTTGCGGCTGGGAGGAGCGATCGAGGCGTTGCAACTGCCGGCGCCGGTCGTGGCACCTTTGCGCCGGGATGGCCTCTGGTCCACGACCTGTTTCGAGTGCTTCTGGGGTGTCGAGGGGGAGAGGCCCTACTGGGAACTCAATCTGTCCCCGGCCGGCCATTGGAACCTCTACCGATTGGAGGACTACCGCGATGGTCTGCGGCCCGAGCCCGGCTACGACCTGCCACCGCATCGCGTCGTCCGTGACGCTGCCGAGCTGACGCTGCACCTGGATCTGTCGCTGCCACAGGGGCTCGCTGAGGAGGTGCCTCTGCAGGTGGGGATCACCAGCGTGATCGAAGAGCGCAGCGGGCGGCTGAGCTACTGGGCCCTGTCCCATCCGGGGGCTAAGCCCGACTTCCACCGCCGGGAGGCGTTCCTGCTGCGCCTCTGAGCGCGTCAGTCAGGCCGTTGCGGCTCCTCCACGGCGGCGTGGTAGCTGCTGCGCACCAGGGGGCCGCTGCGCACCTGGGCGAAGCCCATGCCACTGGCGATGGCGCCCAGCTCCTCGAATTCCTCCGGTTTCCAGTAGCGGGCTACGGGGATGTGGGCCAGGGAGGGGCGCAGGTACTGGCCCAGGGTGAGGCGTTGGCAGCCGGCGGTCCGCAGGTGTTCCAGGGTGGCCACCACCTCCGCGGCGGTTTCGCCAAGCCCCAGCATCAGACCGGATTTGGTGGGGATCTCCGGCGCCAGTTCCCGGGCCATGGCCAGCAGCTCCAGGGAGCGGCCATAGGTGGCGCCGCGGCGCACCTCCCCCTGCAGGCGTTGCACCGTCTCCAGGTTGTGGTTGAAGCACACCGGCGCGGCGGCCAACACCGCGGCCAACCGCTGCCGCTGGGACCGGCGGCCCTGGTCGGGGTCGGCATGGCCGCCCCAGAAATCGGGGGTGAGTACCTCGATCAGCACCTGCGGATCGCGGCGCCGGATCGCGGCCATGGCAGCGGTGAACAGGCTGGCACCGTGGTCGGCCAGGTCGTCGCGGGCCACGGCGGTGAGCACCACGTAGCGCAGGTTGAGCGCCTGCACCGCCTCCGCCACCCGCTCCGCTTCACCCCCGTCGAGGGGCAGCGGTGCCCTGCCCTTGTCCACCTGGCAGAAGGCGCAGCTGCGGGTGCAGATGGGCCCGCCCAGCAGGAAGGTGGCCGTGCCGGCGGCGTAGCACTCGCCCCGATTGGGGCATCGCCCCTCCTCGCAGATGGTGTGCAGCCGCTGCTCCCGGACCACCCCCTGCACCCGTTCGCTGGCCGAGGCCTCACCGAGGGGGCGACGGATCCACTCCGGCAGCCGCTCCGTGGGGGGGATGGCGCTGTAGCGGCTGGTGGGTCGCATCGCTGGCAGGGCAACCGCTCGCTGAGTGCTCCGAACGGCAATTCCGGCCGGCTGAACCAGACAATAGGGGCTGCGCCGCCGCCAGCGATCTCTCTGCGAGGCCCGCTTCCTCAGGTCAGCAGGAGTCGGTCGATGAAGTCTCCCCAGCTCAGGCCACGGCCCTCGGAGCCGATACAGACGCTGGCCTTCCTGGGCATTGAGCCGGGGTTGTCCGACGCTGCCCAGCAGCCGGTCAAGTTCGGCGGGTTCCATCTGGTCATTGCCGTCGGCATCCACGGGTTGCAGGTCGGTGAGCAGCCGCTCCCGGCCCTCCTGCAGACGCCGCAGCCGCAGCATCAGTTCGGCGAACTCGTCTGGACCCACCTGGCCATCGCCATCGGGATCCATGCCCTTCAGCACCTCCTCGATCAGCAGAGCCAGGGGCAGGGGAGACGTGCTCTTGTGCCGCGTTCCAGCTGGTCGCTGCTCCAGACCTTCGGCCAGCTCGGCCACGCTGAGGCTGCCGTTGCCGTCCCGGTCGAGTTCCGCGAACAGGGCCTGAAGTCGCTGCCGCTGGCAGACCTCCGCCAGAGGGAGCAGCGCCACCTGGCGTTCCCCGGCCAGGGCCCGGTTCAGCTGGGGACGAAAATCGCTCAGCAGTGATCTAGCGACAACGAACCGCTACCGATGCTCCTCTGGGGTGAGCAGGGGTCAGCAGGCTGGAGAGCAGGCCCCCGGCCAGGCCGATCAGGGCGGCCAAGGGGCTACCGGCGGCAACGGCCCCAAGCATCAGCAGGCCACTCGCCAGGGAAGGGCAGTGGAAGACCTGCCCGAAGCCCCGCACCACCCCCGGCAGCAGGACAGCGGCGACAGGGACCTGGGCCGCTGGCATGGTGCCCGCCAGCAGATCCTTGGCGGGATGGTTGATGGCCATCACAGCAGCCATGGCAACGTCTTCGGTGCCTCAGAGGCGTCGACGAAGCTGGCCAACAGATCGAAGGCCTGGCTTTGTTGGCCCCCCTGCGAGCGCGTCATTCCATCCGGCGGCGCCCTTCAAAGGCCCGCGCCAGGGTCACCTCGTCGGCGTACTCCAGCTCGCCACCCACCGGCAGTCCATAGGCGATGCGGGTGACGCTGGTGAAGGGCTTGAGCAGCCTGGCCAGGTAAAGGCTGGTGGTGTCGCCTTCGACGCTGGGGGTCAGGGCCAGAATCACCTCGATGACCCCCTCCCGGTCGACCCGCTCCACCAGCGGCTGGATCTGCAATAGCTCTGGCCCGATTCCATCCATCGGCGAGATCAGTCCGCCCAGCACGTGATAGTGCCCATGAAATTCCCGGCTGCGTTCCATCGCCAGCAGGTCGCGGGAGTCGGACACTACACAGATCTGGCCGTTGCGTCGCTCTTCGTTGCGGCAGATCTCGCAGAACTCCTCGGCCGAAAGATGGAAGCAGCGCCGGCACTGCCCCACCTGGCTGCGGGCTGCCAGCAGGGCATCGGCGAAGCTGCGGATCTGTTCTTCCGGCTGGCGCAGCAGGTGGAGGGCCAGCCTCTGGGCCGTGCGGGGTCCGATGCCCGGCAGGCGTTCGAACTGGTCGATCAGCCTGGCCAGGGGTCGGGTGAAACCGCTCAGCGAACCGACTGCAGGTGGTGTGAATCTAGGCGGCCCGCTCGCGCGGGGCAGGGCGCCGGGTGAGGATGGCAGCGGCTCTTGCCAGCTCCCCTGCCCCGCCCCGTGCCATGGGTTTTCCTGCCACCCACCAGCCCGTTCCAACTGCCGCCACTGGGCGCCGACGCTGGGGCGGCTCCCTGGTCGCGGCCCTGCTGCTGAGCCTGATGCTGGTGGGTTGCAGCGCCGCAGCCGCGGGTCTGAATTCCTTTCAGAGCCCGGATGGCCGCTATGCCTTCCTGTACCCCACCGGCTGGAGCCGGGTGCAGGTCAGCAATGGCCCCCAGGTGGTCTTCCACGACCTGATCAACAGCGACGAAACCCTCAGCCTGGTGGTGTCCGAGGTCACCCCCGACCGGGATCTCAGCCAGCTGGGCAGTGCCGTCGAAGTGGGCGAGACCCTGCGCCGCAGCGTCATCTCACCGGAGGGCAGCGGCCGTGACGCCGAACTGGTGGAAGCCCACCAGCGCGAGCAGGGCGGCCGCACCTACTACGACCTTGAGTACACGGTTCATCTGGCCGACCGGGACCGCCACGAGCTGGCCACGGTGGTGGTGGACCGCGGCCGGCTTTACACCTTCGCCGCCAGCACCAACGAAGCCCGCTGGAACAAGGTGAAGGATCTGTTCGCCGTGGTGATCGGATCCTTCACCCTGCAGATCTAGGGGTGTCCGCCCCCGGCCGGCTGACCATCGTTGGGGGCGGCCTGGCGGGCAGTCTGCTGGCCCTGGAGCTGGTGGAGCGTGGCCTGTCGGTGATCCTCGTCGATGCGGCAGAGGCCACGGCCACGGCGCTCAGTTACGGCGGGGTGGCCTGGTGGGCCGGGGCCCCCGGTCGCCTCGGCCCGCTGCTGCGCCAGGCCCCTGAGCGCTGGCGCCGGCTGCAGGGCCGGCATGGTTCTCTCGGCTGGCGGGGCTGCGGTCTGCGCCTCCATGGCGGCGGCTGGGGCACGTCCCTGCTGCGCCCCCCCTTCGCCCAGGTGGACAGCACCGTGCTGATGGCGGCCCTGCCCGTGGTGCTGGCGGCCGCCGGGGTGGACCTGCGGCGGGCGCGGGTCCTGGCCCCGCCACGGCCGGTGGCCGCTGGCTGGCAACTGCAGCTGGAGCCCGGAGGCCCCCTGCTGGCGGAGCAGGTGGTGCTGGCGGCCGGGGCCGGTTGCCGCGCCCTTGCCTCCACGTTGCCGGATCGTCACCGGGTCAGCTGGGCCGGGGTGCTGGCCCTGCCGGGGCGCCCGACCCTGCCGCCAGGGTCCGCCAGCCCCTGGTGGAGGCATGCCGTGCGGCGCCGCATCGTGCAGCCGCGCCACTGGCAGCGTCCAGCTCTGGAGGGTGCGGCGCCGGGGCTGGAGCAGGAGCGTTGGATCGTCGATGCCGGTTGCGCCCCCTGGGGTGCGGGGTTGCTGCTGGGCCAGATCAGCCTGGTGCGGCCGGGTCTGGACAGTGGTGAGCCGCCGCCTCCAGACGCCATGGAAGGACATCTGCGCCAGGGTCTGGCCGGACTCGACCCGCTGCTGGCTGCCCTGCCGGGCCCCTACCGTCAGGTGCCAGTCGCGTTCTGCAGCGGCGGGCTTCCCTTGGTGGGCCCGCTGCCTGGGGCGGCGGGCCTGTGGGTGTTCAGTGGTTTTGGCGGTGCCTTTGCCCAGGTGCCGGTACTGGCCCCCCTGCTGGCTGATGTGATCGCTGGCGTGGCCGATGGCTCGACCCTGGCCGGATTGGGCGTCCTGGCTGGCTGACAGACGGGCTTCCATCCAGCATGCTGGCGGCGATGGCCACGTCCGCTCCCCCGACCGGTGCAGCGCCGCCCCTTCGGCCGGCCGCTGGCTTGCGCCGCCGTTGGCGTGGCCTCAGCGACCGGGGCCAAGTGGGTGCCTGCCTGGTGGCCATGGGCGGCGCCCTGGGCCTGTGGGTGTTGTTCTGGCCGGTGCCCACGGAGGTGATGGGGCAGGGGGTGCTGATCTACCCCGACACCGCCGGCCTGCTCGATGCCCGTGCCGGTGGCCAGGTGCGGCGCCTGCGGGTGGCCGTCGGGCAGGAGGTGCGCAAAGGGCAGGTGCTGATGGAGCTGTATCTGCCGGTGCTCGACCGCCAGTTGCAGCAGCAACGCGGCAACCTGGCCCAGCTGGAGCGCGACAACCGGGAGCTCGACCGGCGCGATGGCCTGCGGCTGGCCAGCGAGAAGCTCAGCGTTGACACCTCCCTGGCCAAGCTGGCCCAGGATCGGCGCCGCTACCAGGATCTGGCGGCCACCTACGGGGAGAAGGTGCGCAACCTGCGCTGGCTCAGTCAGCGGGAGGTGGTGGCCCCCCTGGCCTCCGAGGTGGTGGCGGCCGAGCAGGGGCTGACCAGCACCAGCGTCAGTCTCGACGCCGTCAGGATCCAGGAGAAGGAGCTGCTGACCCGCTACGAGCAGGTCAAGCTCGACATCCAGACCCAGGCGTTGCGGCGCCGCTACCAGATCGACGACATGCGGCGCCAAATCCGGGTCACGGAGGCTCGCCTGGCCTACGACGGCCAGGTGCTGGCCGACCGGGATGGCACGGTGCTGGATCTGCAGGTGATTCAGGGCCAGACGGTCGCCACCGGGCAGCGCCTCGGGACTCTGGGTCGAGCCGGCGTGGGCGATGGGGGGGGGCCGCGGCTGCGTGCTGTGGCCTACTTCGCTCCCGCTGATGCCCGCCGCTTGCCGACCGGCCTGCCTGTGGAGGTGGTGCCCCTCTGGGACCAGCGGGGCCGTTTCGGCGGCATCGTGGGCAAGGTGGTCCAGGTGTTGGCCCTGCCGGCCACCGAGGAAGACATCTCCACCACCGTCGGCAACCCCCAGCTGGCCCGTGACCTGCTCAAGCGCGGGCCGGTGATGCGCACGGAGATTGAGCTGGTGCGGGACCCCAGCAGCCGGGACGGCTACCGCTGGACTCTCTCGGGGGGTAGTGGCGTGTTCCCCGTGCGGGAAGGCCTCACCATCTCCGCCCATGCCTACGTGGAGTGGCGCACGCCGATTACCTACGTGATTCCAGGGCTGCGCTCCCTCACCGGCGGCTACCGCACGCTGCGCATGGATCGGCTTTGGGACCGCCCCTCCCTGCGCCAAAGCGGGCCGTTGCCATGAGCGAACGACGCTGGTGGCAGATCCGCAATCCATTCCTGCGCCAGGAACTTCCCTGGTTGATGAGCGAAGTGGTGCTTCTGGTGGTGCTGTGCAACGCCAATCCACCGGAACTGTGGTTCTGGTTGGTGGTGCTAGTGGTGATCATGGGCTACAGGATGGAGCGCTGGATCTCCTCCCGGCCGGAGTGACGGCCTGCGGTTACCAGCCCCTGCCGATCTTGTTCAAAACCGCGCAGCCGTTCCGGTGACCCGCTCAGCCGGCGGTCCCCTGGAACTTGTTGGCGAAGCCTGACCAAGCGGTATCCGTTGCAGTTGCTGCTGTCGCAGCAGGATTGCCGGCGACCTGATCCTCACAACGAAGCAGCTTGATTTCGTGCATCAGAGCATTGCCATCGGCAAGGAGTTCGGCGATCGTTTCATGCCTTTCGGGTTGATAGGAGGTGATTCCATAACTGAAATCAAGATCGTAGGTCTTGCCCGAGAGTCCTTTTTCGTGCATCAAAGCTTCCTTGATGCGATGGATGACCGTCTCTGACTGTTCCCGGGTGGAGTTGATCAGAAGCATCACGAACTCATCACCGCCAAGCCTGGCAACGATATCGGAATCGCGACAGACATGCCTGATCTGATCGCCAAAGGTGATCAGGGCCTGATCCCCTTCCCCATGGGCGTGAAGGTCGTTGATGGTCTTGAAATGATCGAGGTCCAGATAGAGCAGCGAGACAGGCAATCCCTGGCGGGTACAG
>JBBQIH010000068.1:0-9893 GCA_038324725.1 Cyanobacteriota bacterium
CGTTCATGGCGGCTCCGATTCCCAGCTCCTCCGACCTGGCGCGCTACATGGAGGCCCGCGGTGAGATGGGCAAACCCTGGGTGTGGCACCTGCTCCGACTCAGCAAACTCAAGGAAGCCAAGGACACGATGGAGCCCAACGAGTACGTGGAGCGCCTGGGCGAAGCCCACGCCGACCTGATGCGCCTCGGCAGCTTCTGGAAAGGACGGGAGGCGGAGGTGTTCGGGGGCCGCTACCAGCCCTCCCAGGTGATCGAACCTCTGCCCGGCTCCCCCGACGACCGATGAGTTCAGAGCCCTCGTGCCATCGCTACCCGATGGCAGCGCTGATCCGCTTCACGCTGCTCGGTCTCTACCTGGCCCTCGTGTTGCCCCTGCCGCTCCTGGCACCGGAGCCCCTGCAGCTGCCGTTGCTGCTGGCCTCCATCGCCGGCCTGGTGCTGGTGCTGGCCATCACCAGTGAGCGGGTGGAGCTCGATGCTCAGGGGCTGCGGGTGGGCCATCCCTCCTGGTGCGCCTGGCTGCTGCGACGCGGCTGGCAGCTGCCCTGGAGCCGCATCACCGCCTTAACGCCGGTGACCACCAGCCAAGGGGGTCGGGTTTACTACGTTCGCAGCGTCGCCACGCAGGATGGCGGCAGCGGAGATTCCTGGTTGCTGCCCCAGCGGGTGGCCCGCTTCGATGACTTCCTGGAGCGCTTCTCCAGTGCCACGGGCCTGCCCATCAAAGGAATCAGCCGGATCAGCCCTCCATGGACCTACCAGATGCTGGCCCTGCTCTCGGCCCTGCTGCTGGTCGGTGAAATCCTGGCCTTGAGCCTTCGCCCGGGTTGAGATTCGGCCCTAATTGAGGCGCGAAGAATGAGTGGGAGACGTGAGCAGCAATCCCGAACCGGCACCGCCGGCAACCTCCTCGCTGAGCTCGGGAAGGGTGTCGAGGCTGAAGCGGTAACCCTGCTGCCGCATCGTTTCGATGGCTCCGCCCTCGCCGAGGCCGGCCTGCTCGAGCTTGCGGCGCAGGGTGAGAACCTGGGTATCGACGGATCGGGGCCCGCCACTGAAGGGGGGCCAGGCCATGCGCAGCAGCTCCTGGCGACTGCGCACCACCCCCGGGGGCATCAGCAGGGCGCAGAGCAGGGCGAATTCCCTGGGGCTGAGTTCCACCGGCTGGTCGCGCAGGGTGACCTGGCGCAGCAGCAGGTGCACCTCCAGGGGGCCGACGCAGACCCGCTCCTGAAGACCACTGCCGCTGCGGCGCAACAGGGTGCGACAACGGGCCGCCAACTCTTCGAGGCCGAAGGGCTTGCGCAGCACGTCGTCGGCGCCGGCATCGAGCAAAGCCACCACAGGCTCGGAGCCAGAGCGGGCCGTGAGCACCATCACCTGACAATGCAGCTGGGCCGCCAGGCGCAATGCCGACGTTTCTTCCAGCAGCTCGGCACTCACCAGCAGATCGGGAGATTGCTCCTGGCAGATCTCCAGGGCTTCGCGTGCGGTGGCGACTGCCGCTGCGAGGTGGCCATCCTGGCGAAGGCGCTGGGCCAGAACCGTGCGCAGGGTCGCGTGGGGGTCGACCACGAGCACCCGACGCGGGGTGCCTCCGGGGTCGGTCAATTTGTCCTGGGCCACGGGAATCACCTCGGCATCACGATGACATCAGAAGCGGAAGTGCCGACAGCCGATTGGGTGTTACAACGCTAACTGGAAATGTGCGCGGACGCCGGTGACGGGCGATGCCTTGTCAACTGTCTGCTCCCGGAAGGCGGTCGCGGCACGGCAGGATGGGCGGTATCTGCCGGCTATCGCCGCCACAATGACGCCAGGGGCTCGACCCCAGCCATGACAGCACTCCAACATCCCGACGCGATCCGCCACTTTCAGTCCCTGTGCGATGCCTGCCAGGACCTTTCCGATCGCTATCACGGACCCTCCGAGCTGCGGCTCTACGCGGATGGCTACCTGCACGCACTGCGACGTACCGCCGTTCTGGACCACCACTCCCAGCGGCGGCTCGAGGAACTGATCGACCGCTGGATTCAGGACCCATCCAGCTTCATGGGGCCCGACGGCCAACCCCAGCTGCTCATGGAAACAAGCCGCTACTGAGTGGTCCGTGGGGCAAGGCAGGCCTAAGAAGCCAAAGCCACTTCCAGTTTCTCGCGCAGTTCGCCGCTGTTATACATCTCAATCAGGATGTCGGAGCCGCCGAGAAATTCCCCTTTCACATACACTTGGGGGATCGTGGGCCAGTCGGAGAATTCCTTGATTCCCTGACGGATCTCCATGTCGGAGAGCACGTCGAACGTCTCGAAAGCCACACCCAGCGACTGCAGGATCTGGACCACATTGTTGGAGAACCCACACTGCGGCATCAGCTTGTTGCCCTTCATAAAGACGACCACGGGCGCGGTCGTGATCAGGGCGTCGATGCGTTGACGGGTGCTGGCGTCCATGGTGACGAAATCGGGGAAGGGATTCAGGAGGGGAGGGAGGTCTGGACCGCCAAGGCATGGATGGCCTCGCTGGCCAGCTCGCTGCGCAGGGCGCCGTAGACAAGCTGGTGCTGCCGCACCCGGTTAAGCCCGGCGAAGGCACCGGACACCACTTTGACCTGGAGATGGTCACCGCCACCGGTGAGATCCTCCACCTCCACGGCAGCATCGGGAAGCGCGCGGCGGATGGCGTCCTTGACCTGCTCCGGTTGCACCATGGCGGCGGGGATCTGGGGGATGGTGGGAAACTGGAATCTAAGGACGATCAGCCGCCGGTGGACGATCCCGGTGCGTTGTAGGGGGTGACGACAAAACCCAGTTCCACCAGTTGCTGATAGGCCTTGCGCCCAGCCTCGTTGGTGGGGGTCAGGATCTTGACCACTTCCACCAGCAGGGGAATGGCCACCTCCGGCTGGTTCTGGCGGCGGAACAGGGCCGCCAACCGCAGGTTGGTCTCGGCCAGCAGCGTCAGAGCCTCCCGCCCCTTGTCATCCATCTCCCGGGGGATGCGGGCATCGAGGCCGCGGAAGGAGCCGCTCAGATCGCGGTAAAAGCCGAGCAGGCGCCGGCTGGCATCCCGGGCCAGGTCGTAGAGGCGCCGCCCCTCGGCCAGGTTGCCGCTGGCCACCGCCGCGTCACCCCTGGAGAGCAAGGTTTTCACCGAGGACAGGTTGAGGTCGGTGCCGGCGGGCTGCACCGTCTGGGGTGTGGCCTCGGCCTGGGCCCGGGCCACCGGCTGCAGCATCGGCTGGGCCAGGGCCAGCAGGGCCAGGGCGCTTCCGCAGAGCCCGGCGAAGCCCGATGGCCGAGCGGATCGAAGGGAAGGGATGGCGGAAGGCCTGATCACGTCGACGCCTGACGGGTAACGGCCGAACTTTACGGGGAGCCGATCGGACGACCCACCGCAGCGCGGGCCGCTTGCTCGGCCGACTCCATCGCGGCGGCGACCTGGGCGCCGAAAGCCAGGGCCGCCTGGCGACCCTGGCCCGCGGCCCGCAAGGGGGGGCCGAAACACAGGGCGGCTTCATCGCCGTAGCGGGGGTCGGCGTGGCCGTAGGCGATGCCCACCGGCACCACCGGCACATCCACACCCTGGCTAGCGGCCAGCAGAGCCAGGCGTGCCAGCCCCTGGTGCACACGGATCGGGCCATCCTCCCGCCGGATGCGGCCCTCTGGGAAGACCACCAGTTGCTGGCCTGCGGCCAGCAACTCCACGGAGAACCGCAGGCTGGTCAGGGTGGGGCGGCCCTGATCGACCGGGAAACAGCCGAGGCGGTGCAGGAACCATCCCTGCAGTCCCTTCATTTCGTCCGCCGTCACCATGAAGCGGCAGTCGCGACCGGTGATGCGGCGGCCGGCGGCCCAGGGCAGCATCAGGCCATCCCAGCGGGCCCGGTGGGTGGGAGCCAGCAGCACGGCCCCTTCCGTGGGCAGATGCTGCCGATCCAGCACCTTGAGCTCAGCGAAATAGCCCTTGAGAACCATGTCGATGGTGACCACCATCGCCAGAGGCGACAGCCAGGGGCTGATGCCGTTGCAGAGCGAGCTCTCCCTCGAGCTGATCGCAGCTGAGAGGCCTGATCCGGGGGGCGTCTGCGCCGCCAACACTCTTGATCCGGCGGAACATCGAAATCGACGCTAAAGGCTCGATCCCCCCACTGCAGGGCCGAGGCGGGCAGTTGGGCCTGCGGCCGCGGCCCCGACGACCGATACGGTTCGGTCAGGATCGCTTCAGCCACCAGCCGCCCATGGCCAGCCTCGGGGTCAACATCGACCACATCGCCAACGTGCGGCAGGCCCGCCGCACCGTGGAACCTGATCCAGTGCGCTTCGCCCTGCTGGCCGAGCTGGGCGGCGCCGACGGCATCACCGTGCACCTGCGGGAGGACCGACGCCACATCCAGGACAGGGACGTGGAGCTCCTCCGGGCCACCGTGCGCACCCGTCTCAACCTGGAGATGGCCGCCACGGCGGAGATGGAGGCGATCGCCCTGCGGGTCCGCCCCGACATGGTGACCCTGGTGCCGGAACGCCGCGAGGAGGTGACCACCGAGGGCGGCCTGGACGTGGCCGGACAAGTGGAGAACCTCGCTCCCCTGGTGGGGCGCCTGATGGGGGCGGGGATTGGCGTCAGCCTGTTCGTCGACCCCGACGACGGGCAGCTGGAGGCCTGCCGGGACTGTGGGGCCCGCTGGGTGGAGCTCCACACCGGCGCCTATGCGGAGGCCGCCTGGGAGCAGCAGCCGTTCCAGCTGGCCCGAATCACCGAAGCCACCGCCATCGCCCGGGGCCTCGGCCTGCGGGTGAACGCCGGCCATGGCCTCACTTATCACAACGTCGAGCCAATCGCAGCGATCGAGGCCATGGAGGAGCTCAACATCGGCCACACGATCGTGGCCCGTGCCCTGGCCGTCGGCCTCGAAGAAGCGGTGCGACAGATGCGGGCGCTGGTGCAGAATCCCCGCCGCGACCCGCTGTTCGGCGACCGCCAGCCCTGAGGCCCCCACCGCCATGACCCGCTTCCACTTCGTCGCCGCCAGCCGCGCCTTCCTGCTTGAGGAGGAACCCCTGGAGGAGGTGCTGCGCGAACGCGTGCGCCACTACGCCGAGAAGGACAAGACCATCGACTTCTGGCTCCTGGAACGTCCCGCCTTCCTGGAAGCGCCCGAACTGGCCGCCACGGTGGCCTCGGTGCCCCGGCCCGCGGCGGCGGTGGTCTCCACCGACGAGAAGTTCATCACCTTCTTGAAGCTGCGCCTGGAGTTCGTGGCCCTGGGGAGCTTCGAGGCTTCGAGCCGCTCGATCCCCGATCCACTGGCCACCCTGCCCTGATCAGGACAGCCCATCAGGACAGTCCCTCAGAACAGGCCCAGGAAGCGCCGCCGGGGCGTCTCGTCTTCGGTTGAGCCTGAAGGGCGGGGCTTGCCCTGGCCGCCGTCCTGCTGGTAGCGGGGCTTGCTGTCGCCGATGGTCAGGGGCGCTTCCTTGTTTTTCCACCAGACCCAGTCGCGGATCGGCGGGGTGTTCTCCAGCTCCCAGCGGGTCAAGCTCAGTCCCAGCCTGGAGGAGGCGTCGAGGAGCACATCCAGCATTTCCTCGCCATCACTACAGCGGGCCAGGGCCTCATTGGTGCGTTTGGCCCCATCCAGGGCCTTCACCAGGGCATTGACGCGCTGGGTGACCGGCAGATCCTTCAGGTCCATCCCCCGTTGCCTCCGTGGCGGCACCGTATCAGCGCTGGAGCTCTGTCGGCACCGGCGGGGGTGACAGAAACCCACTTCAAGGGCAACACTTGGGAGGAAGCTTTCTTCTTGATGACGTTCCCGGACCAATGTCCACCGCACCATTGGGTGATCGGGGATGTCCATGGCTGCGCGGAAGCTCTGCAATGGCTGGTGGCCCAGCTGCCCCCTGGCGACCGGCTGGTGTTCTGCGGCGACGTGATCAACCGCGGTTCCCGCATCGAGGCCACCATGGATCTGGTCTGGGACCTGGTACGTCGCGGTCGGGCGGTGTGGCTCAAGGGCAACCATGAACGGGACCTGGTCACACGGCTCGACCTGGGCCTGGCGCCCACCAGCTACCCGGAACTGAACGGCAACGACACCTACCGCCAGCTGGGAGCGGCCCGCTGCCATCTGTGGCGCGACCGGCTCGACCAGCTGCCCCTGGCCTACTGGGGTCGGGGCTGGGTCGCCACCCATGCTGGCTTCGACCCCCGCACCTGGCAGCCGGATCTCAACGTGCGGCTGGCCTTCTGGCAGGCCTACGACGACCGCTTCGGCGAGGTGATCGTCGGCCACACCCCCGGGCCCGGCCTGCGGCGTCTCGGGTCGATCGTCCTGCTCGATACCGGCGCCTGCTACGGCGGTGACCTCACCGCCTACTGTCCCGAAACCCGGCAGACCCGCCGGGTCGGCGGCCTACCTGCGGCACGCCGCTCCTTGAGCGGCCTGGCCCCTGTCTCCGCTTTGAGCTGCGCCCTCTGAGCCAGTCCCCGTGCTGACGGTCTTTCGCAGCAACCGCGCGGAGCTGCTGGCCAGGGTGCTGGCCACCCAGCTGCGCTTGCAGCCCCCCGATCCCTTCGAGCAGGTGCAGGTGGTGGTCAACACCTGGCCCACCAGCCGCTGGCTCGGGGAGCAACTGGCGGAGCACCTGGGCGGCATCGCCGCCAACCTGCGCTTTCCCTTCCCGGGCAGCCATCTGCGCCAGCTGGTGGAGCAGCTGCTGGCCCCGGCGGAGGGACCAGCTGAAAACAGTGCCGATCCCTGGCGCGCCGACCAGCTGGTCTGGCCCCTGCTTGGTCTGCTGCCAGCCGTGGCCGCCGCAGCCGAGGGAGGGCCACTGCGCCACTGGCTGGCTGAAAGGGGCGGCGGCGACCAGCTGGAACTCGGCCACTGGCAGCTGGCTCGCGCCATCGCCGATGCCTTCGATGACTATGCCCTCTACAGACCCGAGCTGTTAGGGGCCTGGGGGGCCTGCAAGGCGATCGATGCCAGCGGCAGGCCCCTGGCGGAGAACCAGCGCTGGCAGCCCCTGCTCTACCGCTCCTTGCTCCAGGAGCTGGGCCACGAACCCTTCGGACGCCGGGTGCTGGAGCTGATCGGAAAGCTGCGCCGCGGCGAGTTTTCCGAGGAGGCACGTGGCACCCCCCTGCGCCTGTTCGGCCTCAGCAGCATGGCGCCGATCCAGGTGCAGCTGCTTCAGGCCCTGAGCCTGCATCGGCCGGTGGACCTCTACCTGCTCACCCCCTGCCGGGATCTCTGGCAACGCTGCGGCGAGCGCCGCCGCCAGCTGAGTGATTCCCTGGCCCTGCGCCAGCCGTTCGAGGCCGCCTGGCTGCTGGAGGCCCCGGGTCTGGACGCCCGCTTTGGACGCCTGGGAGGGGAGTTTCAGCAACTGCTGGAGGGCACCGGCGAGGCCCAGCTGGGGGAGGAGCAGGAGAAGGACCTCTTCTTCGCTGCGGCCAGCGGCGACGGCCCTGCCCCCTTGCTGGCCCAGCTGCAGGAGCAGCTGGCCGATGCCAGCCGAATTCCGTCCCTGGAGCTGGATCCGCAGGATCGCTCCCTGGAGTTCCATGCCTGCCCCGGCCGGCTGCGCCAGGTGCAGATCGTGCGCGACCGCCTGCTGCAACTGCTGGCGGCCGACCCCAGCCTCGAACCACGCGACATCCTGGTGATGACACCGGACATCAACGGATTCGCCCCCCTGGTGGCCTCGGTCTTCGGCGATGGCGACGCCACAGGGGTGGACCTCCCCTGGCGACTGACCGACCGCAGCCAGGACGAGGGGGCCGGCCTCGGCAGCACGTTGCTGCAGCTCCTGGAGCTGGCCGGCACCCGCCTCACCGCCTCCGGCCTGGAAACCCTGCTAGGTTGCGGCCCCCTGCTGGACCGTTTCGACCTCGAAGCCAGGGAGGCGGCCCGCCTGGTCGAGGCCTTGCAGGAGGCGGGCTTCCGCTGGGGCCTCGACGGCGAGGAGAAGGACGGTGCGTGCCACAGCCTGGCCTGGGCGATCGACCGGCTGCTGCTCGGCCTGGTGCTGCCCGCCGGAGCGGGCCTGGCGCCGGGGGAGACGGCCCCCTGGGAGGGGGGCGTGCCCCTGGAGCTGACCGGCCGCTGGCTGCATCTGCTCGGCCGACTGCGCCACTGGCTGGGGGAGCTGCGCCGCGGCGGTGCTGTGACCATCTGGGTGGAGCGGCTGCGGCGGCTGATCGACGACCTTTTCGGTGATGGGGGCGAGGCCGCCGGCGAACTGCCGTCCCTGATGGCGGCGATCGACAGCTGGCAAACCGCCGCCGGCCGCTGTCCGCTGGGCCTGGAAGCCCCGGTGGTGGCGGCCGTGCTGCGGGAGCTGCTTGGGGCCGAAAGCGGCCGCTTCGGCCATCGCAGCGGCGCCCTGACGATCAGTGCCCTCGAACCGATGCGGGCCATCCCCTACCGGGTGATCGTGCTCATGGGGCTGGAGGCGGGCCTGTTTCCCAGGCCGGGCGACCGTCCCGCCTTCCACCTGATGGAGGGCCAGCGCCAGCTCGGCGATCCCCATCCCGCCGACCAGGACCGCTACGTGCTGATGGAGGCCCTGCTCTCCGCCAGGGACCATCTGCTGCTCAGCTGGAGCTGCCGCGACGACCGGACCGGCGCCGCCCTTCCCCCCTCCAGCCCAGTGGGCCATTGGCTGCAATGGCTGGCCGGCCAACTGGACCCCGAGGCCATGGGACGCCTGCAGGTGGAGCACGCCGCCAACCCCCTCGACCGGCGCCATTTTCTGCCCGCCGCCGGCCGGGAGCCCCCAAGCTGCGACCGCAGGCTGTTGCAAGCCGTGCGTCTTCTGAGCGGCGATCCACCCCCACCACCAGCGCCGCTGCTGGGGGGGCCGAGCCCGGTGGAAACGATCCCAGCCACCGGCACTCTCACCGACAGCGACGCTTTCAGCGACCTGCGGGACTGGCTGGCGGCCCCCCAGGCGCACTGGCTCCAATCCCTGGGCCTGCGGCCCGGCGAATGGGAGAAGCGCATCGACGACCTCGAAGCCCTGTCCCTGGGGGAGCGGGAGCGTTCCGCCCTGCTGCGGGGGAGACTGCAGCGCAGCGGCGGCGACCCCGGCGGCGGGGACCCGGGCCTGGCCGAGGACTGGCTTGCCTGGCACCGCGGGGAAGGTCTGCTGCCCCCCAGGGCCGCAGCAGACCTGGAAGCGGGCCTCCTGCAACGGCGCTGGTCGAGCCTGGCCGCTGCCCTCGAGCACCTCGGCCCCCCGCGGCAGATCAGCCACCACTGGGGCCCCTGGCAGGCCCCGGTCCCCTGGCGCGGTGACACGGTCGTGCTGGTCCACACGGCCCAGGCCCGCGTCAGCCACCGGCTGGGGCTCTGGCTGCAGCTGTTGCTCGCGGCCGCCGCGGCCGGGGGCACCTCGGCAGCAGGCGGCCCGGCCAGGGGCGTTCTGATCGCCCGCGATGGCGACGTCTTCGCCGCGGCCCTGGAGCTCAGGGCGCCGGCGCCCCAGGCGGCCCGCGACGAACTCCAACGGCTGGCCGGTCTGCAGCGTGACTGGCGCCGCCGTGGCTGGCCAGTCCCCCCGGAAACGGGCTGGAGTTACGCGGTGGCCGAGCGGAAGCGACCGGGCCAGGGGCGGCTCAAGGCCGCCAGCACCTGGGAGGGTTCCGGTTTCCACAGCGGCGAGCGGGAACGGGCTGAGATCGAGGCCTGCTTCGGCGCCCGCCTGCCGGCGGACGCTCTGCTGACGCCGGAGGTGCTGGAGCTGGCCGACGCCCTGTTCTCCCCCCTGCTGGCGGCGGAGACAGAGCCATGACCGCCACCGAGGCCACGCCCCCCGAAATCTTTGATCCCAACGCCGTCCGCCTCGATGACGGCGTGATGCTGCTGGAGGCCAGCGCGGGCACCGGC
>JBBQIH010000069.1:0-9882 GCA_038324725.1 Cyanobacteriota bacterium
CACGGTACCAACCAGAGACCACCAAAACGGGCAGGCCCGTGATCACGGCGAGGGGCAGCAGCAGGATGGTGGAAGGTAGGAAACCCCTGAGAGATTCGGCGTTGGGTAAGCGCAGAATGAAAGCCCCGAGATAGGCCGTGATGATGATCAGACCATCAAAAACGACCAAAAGCAGCCTGCGGGCGAGCAGCTGCTTCTGGACATAACGAAGGAATGAGAGCTTGGGAATCAATCGTTCAGATCCATGAGGATCGATGAATCAGGTGATGAAGGGCTGAAAATTCAACCAATAAATCCAAAGATGAGGTTTCGTCTGAAATGTCTGAAAAGTAGAATAGCCAGCTCTGGGGCCAAGAGCGCTGGTCTGGTTGCGAGGCTCAGATGTTACTCCAAGGGATGGAGTGACGAATCGACGTTAGCAAGTGACGCTTGGATCGACATTCTCATCCAACATTGATGTTATGGAGGAATGGATCATGGGCTGGGTATGAGCTTCTTCAGAGGAGGTTACTGCCATTTTATGGAGAGAAGGGGACGGCGCAGTGCCGATCCAGACAGAGGCCAACAACCAGTTCCGCTGATAGCAGGCCGAGTTCCAGGGCCAGGCCATGGACGAGCAGGGCCCAGCCCAGCAGGGCGGTGGCGCTGATGTAGAGGAGGGCCACCCGGTCGTGGGGCCAGCCGGCCTGATGCAGTCGCTGGTAGAGGTGCAGGCGGTGCGCCTGAAAAATCGGCTGGCCTGCCTGCCAGCGGCGCAGAACGCAGAGAAAGGCATCCCCCAGCAGGGGAAAGCCCGCCAGCAACAGGCCCAGGGCCATGGCCGGTGTGGCCTGCTGCAGCACCATGCCGGCCATCACCGCCCCGAGGAACGTACTGCCCACATCCCCCATGAACACCCGGGCCGGGCTCCAGTTCCAGAGCAGGAAGCTCAGCAGGGCACCGATCAGGGGGAGCAGGCCGTTGCCGGCAGCGGGAGCCATCGCCAGAACGGCAACGCCCAGCAGCACCGTGGCGCAGCCGGCGACGAGCCCATCGAGGCCATCGCTGAAGTTGACGAAGTTGATCACTGCGGTGACGGCCAACCAGGCCACGGGAAGCAGCCACCACGCCACGGTCAGGGGGGTGATCGCCACCAGGGCCAGGGCCGTGGCGATCTGAATGCCGTAGCGCCCTGCGGCCGGCAGGTCGAGTCGGTCGTCCAGCAGGCCCACCAGGGCCAGAGGCAGGCAGATCAGGGGAATCCAGGCCGGCCAGCCGTCACCGGCCAGGGGAGCCAGGGCGCTGCCGACAAGCACAAAGGCCAGGCCGCCTCCCCGCGGGGTGGGCCGTTGGTGGGAGCTGCGGGCGTTGGGCTGATCCACCAGCCCGCGTCGCAGCAGAGGCAGCAGAAGGTGAAGGAGCAAGGCGCCCAGTCCACTCCCCAGCAGCAGGACAGCGGGGGCGTGCAGGGCGGTCATGGCGCCAGCGGGAGCACAGGGAACGGTTCGGGGGGTCCCCCCAGGATGCGATGGGCCGGTGTGAACCCGGCCAGGTCGGCACTCATCCGCAGAAGCGCCTCGAAGTTCTTCGGGGAGAGCAACAGCAGTGGCGCGGCGAGGGACTGGAAGAGGCGCGGCGGCAGGGCCAGCAGCCGACAGCGTCGGGCCGCATCGCCTGGCTCGCTTGCGTCCTGCAGGCGCCGCAGCATGGTGGCGTAGGCCAGGGTCTCATCGCCACCGAGGGGCAGGTGTATTGGATGCGAAGGGTCGCCTCCGGCCAGGGGCAGGCGGTCGGCCAGGTGCAGGGCCACGGCGGCCAGTTGGCGGCAGTGGATGGGCTGCCGCAGGCCACCCTGGTCGGGCAGGGGCAGCAGGGGCAGGCGGCGCAGCAGCTGGCGCAGTTTGCTCAGGTTGCGATCGCCCAGGAGGCCGGCCTGGCCGTAGATCAAGGTGGGCGCGAGAATATGCAGCGGGCGGGCGTGGCTGGTGCAGGTCAGGGTCAACTGCTCTTCCGCCTGCCTCAGCCGTTGCACCAGATCCCGGTCGAAGCGATTGGCAGCGAACCGTTTGGTGATCACCGAAGAGGAGGAGCAGGCGATCACCCCCTGCAAGGCGGCGAAGCCGGCTGGGTTGTCACGGGCAAAACGGGCCAGCCAGGGGGCAAACGTCCAGATCGGGGCAAAGCTCACCAGCAACCCCTTCGGCGCCCTGCTCTCCCCGCCGGCATCCTCCAGATCGCAGGGTAAGAATGGTGGTGGATCGTCGCCCCCGGCTGCCGGTAGCGGCGGACGCCGGCCAGCGACCACCAACTGCCGCCCCCCGGCCAGCCCGATCAGGGCCTGGCCGCTCGGGGTGGTGGCTCCGAAGAGCGTGATCGGGACAGGGGAGGGGAGGGCCAAAGGGGGGATCAGAGGCATTTGTTGCCATCAAGGCGGCCATCCCATCCAGTGAGGCGCCAGAGGGAGGCGCGCAGCTGGTCGCGCCAGAGCCGCAGCTGGGATTCGGGCCGCAGATCACCGGTTTCGGCGTCGGAGCCCTCCACCTGCCAGCCAGTGCCGGCATAGACGATCCGGGCGATGGCCAAGGTGCGAGCCATATGGGTCTCGGCTGTCACGAAGGTGAGTTGGCCCGGACCGGGCCGGGTCTTCAGCCGTTGTGCCAGGGCTGTGACCTGGCCAACGGTGTCGCAGCCAAGCAGCAGGCGCATCAGTTTCGAGGTGTCCTGGGGCCAGAGCTGCCGGTTGCGGAGATGGTTGTAGGTGATGGCCTGGTACTCGGCGTTGCCCTGGAGTACCAGCAATGCTCCTGGTCGCTCCCGCCAGAGCAGCAGAGCTGACTGGCTCCGCCAGGGATCCTCGATGAAGGCGGCGATCACCTGGGTCCCTTTCCCCATGCCCGCCCCGGGCGCTGTGACGGCGTCTCTCGCCGGCGGTGGCCCCGGCCCAGGCCTTCCCAGCCAGGCCGGTGCGAAGAGCCAGGCCACCATGGCAACGCTGGCCAGGACCACACTCCCAATCCGAACTCTGCGGTCGCCCCGCAGGCGCCGCAGGAGCGGCCCCTCGATCGGCCGGCGGATTTTGCTCCTGACCCGCTGCCGTTCCAGGCCCGGCTTGGCAGGCCCGCTCTCCTCTGGCAAGGGAATCGAAGCACTGGCTTATGGCAGCTTATTCGCCCCGTCCCGTTCCCTTACGCGCCCGTCTCAACGCAGGCCCTCGACTCCAGACACGCCTGACGTAGCGCAGGCTGAAGGGGATCCACCAGAGCCAGCCGAACGTCCGGCCATAGGCCAGCCTGACCTCCTCAAGCCGCCGGCGGGTCTGTTGGCCGCTGACCCCCGCCTGGCCCATGTGAACCAGCTCCAGATCCAACCCCCGCGCCGAGAGGTCGGCGCAGGCGCTCAGGCGGAGGAAGAAGTCGAGGTCGGCGGAGAGCCGAAAGGGTGCGGCGAACTGATCGACACGATGCCGGGCCCCCGGCCCGATCAGGGTGGCCTGGTGAGGTGGCGTGGAGCCCAGAAACAGGCTGAGGCGATAGGTCCCGCAGCCCGAGAAGGCCGTGCTGCGTCCCAGTTGCATGGCTCCGTCCTGTCCGGTCCCCGCGTAACGCCCACGGCAGACCACCAGATCCGGCAGGCCGCCCCCTGGTGTCTCCGGCCGGGTCGCCTTGAGCGCCTCCTCGAGCACGGTTGGACCGGCCGCCCAGTCATCGCTGCCCCAGAACAGCAGCCAGTGCTCCAGGGGCGTGGCGAGGATGCCCTGGTTCATGGCGCCGAAGATGCCCGGAAACGCCGGATCCTGGGGCTGCCAGGTGAAGCGCTTGTCCCGGTGGCAGAGGGCATCCAGCCAGGCCCGATGCTCCGGGCCGCTGGGGCCGTCGATGAACAGCACCCGCCAGTGGGGCCAGCTCTGGCGCTGCAGGGACGTGACCAGTCGGGGCAGCAGTCGGTAGGAATCGAGGGTGGGAACGATCAGGCGGAGCCCGGTGGCGGCTCCGGGGGGCAACGGGGCGCCTGGGGCAGCGGAGGCGCTCACCCCTGCCGGCGGATCAGCACGTCACCCAGCACCAGCAGGTCCATGCGGGTGCGCAGGAAGCAGTCGAGGGCTTGGGCGGGAGTGCAGACAATCGGCTCGTTTTCGTTGAACGAGGTGTTCAGCACCATGGGCACGCCCGTCTGATCGGCGAAGGCTCGGATCAAGCGGTAGTAGCGGCCATTGTCCGCCGCGTTCACGGTCTGGAGACGGCCGCTGCCGTCGACGTGGGTGACGGCCGGGATGCGGGCGCGCTGCTCCTCACGGATCGGATAGACCTGCATCATGAAGGGAACCTCGCCTTCAAGGCTGAACCAGTCGCCCACCGCCTCCTCCAGCACGGAAGGGGCGAAGGGACGGAACGATTCCCTGCGCTTGATCTTGAGGTTGAGGATGTCCTTCATGTCGGCGCGACGGGGGTCACCGAGAATCGAACGGTGGCCTAGGGCCCTGGGTCCCCATTCCATGCGGCCATCGAACCAGCCGATCACCAACCCCTCGGCGATCGCCGCCGCCACCTGCTCACAGAGGGCCCCCTCCTCCGGTCGCTCCAGGCTGCACTGGGCCTGCTCCAGGGCTGTGCGGGTGGTGGGACTGGCCAGCAGCTCCTCCACCTCTCCAGGTGCCGGCTGGCTGCCCAGGTAGGCATGGCGCATCGGTGCGGAGCGGGTCCGCCCCAGCCCGTGCCACACCTCGAGGGCCGCGCCGAGGGCGCCCCCGGCGTCACCGGCGGCCGCCTGCACATAGACCCGCTGGAACGGGGTGGCCAGGGTCACCTTGCCGTTGGCCACCGAGTTGGCACCGCAGCCGCCGGCGATGCAGAGCTGCTCGCTGGGGTGGCTCCTGTGTAGGGCTCGCAACAGATGGAAGAAGGCTTCCTCGTACATCGTCTGGGCCGAGCGGGCGATGTCCATGTGGTGCTGCTGGAGCGGCTCCTCCGCCAGGCGGGCAGGGCCGAGCAGGGATTCCAGCTCCGTGCTCCAGTGGCTGCCGACCACCGGGGCCCCGTTGCTCCACTGGTGCGGCAGTTTCTGGGTGGCATGCAGGAAGTAGCGCAGATCCAGGCGATAGGTGCCGTCGGATTGGAGCCGCACGATGCGGCGCATGGCCTCCATCCGGGTGGGCAGCCCATAGGGCGCCAGTCCCATCACCTTGTATTCGTCGCCGTAGTTGGGGAAGCCCAGGTACTGGGTGATCGCGGTGTAGAAGGCGCCCAGGGAATGGGGGAACCAGATCTGGCCATCCAGGCTGAGCTGGTTGCCCTGGCCATGGCCCCAGGCGCCGCTGGCGAAGTCGCCGAACCCATCGACCGAGATCACGGCAGCTTCCTGGAAGGGGGAAGCGAAGAAGGCCGAGGCCAGGTGGGCCCGGTGGTGCTCCACGAAGTGAAGCCGCGCTCCGATCTCCGCACCTGGGAAGGCCAGGGCCAGCTGCTGGGCCAGGCCGGCCCGTTCGCGCTTGTTGCGCCAGCGCGCTATCAGGAAGCGGGGATCGGGGCGGTTCCCCAGGGTGTAGGCCACCTTGCGCCAGCGGTGGGCCCCCGGCTGGGAATTGATGGCGATGTGGTCGAGTTCGGCTGGCCCCACGCCGGCATCGGCCAGGCACCAGGCCATGGCCTCGGTGGGGAAGCCGGCCCAGTGCTTGATGCGGCGGAAGCGCTCCTCTTCTGCTGCGGCGACGATGACCCCATCCCGGACCAGGGCGGCGGCCGCATCGGCGTGGAAGGCATTGATGCCCAGGATCAGCGTCATGGAGCTGGTGAACCGGTTAGCGAGTGCAAAGTCATGGAGCCGGCGCGGTGGCTCTCAGGATCCGGTCGGCCTCGACATCCCTCCACGACAAGCCCGAACGAACGGATGGAACAAAGGGGCCAATGAACCCGGGAGGTGGGACGTCCAACCGCAGGCGAATCTTAGGGGACCTTGCCAGATGGACCCAGGTGCGGGGCTGCAGACAGGCTGACGTCGAGGTGCACCTCCAGCCAGTGCTGCAGCACCATCAGGCTCCAGCGACGGTACCAGGGGGCCAGGTCAATGCCCCGGGGTGTCGAGGGTAGCCGCAGGGCCAGGGGTGCGGCCGGGTCGTCGAGCCACAGCTGGAACGGGAAGCGGAACCCCTGTTTGGGGCGGTTGAGGAACCAGCCGGGGAGCTCCGGCAGGCTGTCTGCCAGGAGCTGCTTGCCCTCCGCCAGCCGTAGGGCGGCGGGGATCGGCGCCAGCCGGCGTTGCAACTGGGCATCCACCAGGGGCAGGCGCAGTTCCAGTCCGGCCGCCATCGCCATCACGTCACTGTCCGGCAGGAGCTGGTTGCGCAGATAGCGGGTGCCTTCCAGCCAGGCCACCCCTTCACGCCCGCCCGGTGTCTCCCCCCCGTGGGCCACACCGGCCGCAGCAGCGCCAGTAGAAGCGCAGAGCCCCCAGTGCTCCAGCAGGCGCTCGGTCTCGTTGGGGGAGAACAGGCCCCGGAAACACCCATAGGCCCGCCCCAGGGAGGCAGGCGCCTCCAGCAGCCCCGTGATCCGCTGCAGCCGGGCGCGGCGCCCCTGGGGCAGGCGGTGCAGGATCCAGGCCGCCGGCGGGCCGGCCGGGCCGATCCGGCGACGCCAGCGGCACAGCTTCGGCACCATCCGGAAGCTGGGATAGCCCCCGAACAGTTCATCGCCGCCAAGGCCGGAGAGGGCAACCTTCAGCCCGTGCTCCCGGGCCAGCCGGGCCACGCACCAGGTGTTGTACCCGTCGATGGAGGGCTGGTCCTGGCTGGTCAGGAAGGCAGGCAGCCATTCCCGGGCCTGGTAGGCCGTGAGGTTCAGGGGCGTGTGATGGGCCCCGAAGTGGCTGGCGATGCGGGCCGCCGGCTCCGACTCGTCGAAGCCGCCGGCCCCTGCCGCCTCAAACCCGATCGTGAAGGTGTGCAGGCCCCGGGGGGCCAGCGCCAGCAGGGAGGCGGAGTCGAGTCCGGCGCTGAGGAACAGCCCCACCGGCACATCGCTCACCATGTGGGCGGCCACGGAGTCCTCGAGCGCCGAGCGGGTGAGGGCCACGGCCGCAGCCGCCGTCATGCCGGTATCGCTGGTGGCGCTGGCGAGGCTCTCCGGCAGGGCCCCCCATGGATGCACGCTCAGCTCACCCTGTCGCCAGGTGGCGGCGTGGCCACTGGGCAGGCGTTGCACGCCCTGCACCAGGGTGGCGGGCTCCGGCACCGATCCGGTGGCCAGGTACTGCCCCAGAGCCTCACGATTGAGGCAGGGCCGCTCTGGATCGGCCGCCAGCAGGGCCCGCAGCTCCGAGGCGAAGGACAAAGAGCCCCCCGGCCCGCTGCGCAGGTAGAGGGGTTTGATGCCATGGGGGTCACGGGCCAGCAGGGCGCTGCGTTCCCGGGTGTCGTACAGGCAGAAGGCGAACATGCCGCGTAGCGCCGCCAGCCCGTTCCGTCCCCAGCGGATCAGCCAGGCCAGCAGCACCTCGGTGTCGCCGCTGCCCTGGAAGTGCTGCCCCTGGGCTTCCAGCCGGCGGCGCAGCTCGGCATGGTTGTAGATCTCGCCGTTGAAGACCAGTTGCCAGCGGCCGCAATGGGAGGCCATCGGCTGGTGGCCCAAGGGAGAGAGATCCAGGATCGCCAGGCGGCGGTGGACCAGGCAGGCCTCCGCGTCCTGCCAGACACCGGCGTCATCCGGTCCCCGGTGGGCGAGCCGTGGGCCGACCCTGGCGGCGAAGGCGCCCGGTTCCTGGCCCAGCTGGCCCGCGATGCCGCACATCCGCTCTAGACCTCCAAGTGGGCCAGGAAGGTGCGCCGGGCCGCCTCCGGACTGGCCTGCTCCCGCACCCAGGCCAGGGCCCCGACGGAGAGGCGGTCGCGGTGGTCCCGATCGGCGCAGATGGCCGCGATCGCCGCCGCCATGGCGGTGGGCTCGCTGGCCACCAGCTGGCCCGTGCGGGCGTCGATCACGTAGTCCTCCGGGCCCCCGCAGCGGGTGCTGACGACGGGAACCCCGCAGGCCATCGCCTCCAGGGCCGCAATGCAAAGGCCCTCCTGGTGGGAGGGGATCACGAACAGATCCAGGCCCTGCAGCAGCTCCGCCAGGGCGCTGGGGCCAAGGCAGGGGTGGCACTGCACCCGTCCTTCGAGTCCCATCGCCGCCAGGGGGCCCTGGAGTCGATGGACGTCCTGCTCACCGGCGAGGACGAGCTGCACCGGTCGCCCCTGCGCCACGAGCCGGTCCACGGCCTCCAGCAGCAGGGTGATCTGCTTTCGCGGGTCGGCGTAGCGGCCGGCGAAGCCGATGCGCCAGGGCACAAGCCGTTCAGGGGCGGGATGGAAGATGGCGGGATTCACCGGCATGCGCATCACCCCGTCCATGGGACGGCGGGCGATGGCCGCCAGGGCCGTGGCCGTATAACCGCTCAACGCCAGGATCCGCCCCCTGGGCGCCTGGAGCACCTGGCGCTCCAGGCGCCGCAGCACCGGGCCGTTGAGGGTGCGGTCGAGCAGCCGCCTCGGCCGGGAAAAGCGTCTGACGCGGTCCACCCGATCGTCCTGCCAGGGGGTCGCCACCCAGGCCAGAAAGGGGATCCCCAGCTTCGTGAAAGGGGTGGCGCAGAGGGGATTGCCCGTAACCGAGAGATGCAGGTCGCAGCCGGCGACCAGTTCCCGCCAGGCCCGCCTCGGTAGGTAGTGGGTGAACTCCAGCTCCGGCAGCCAGGCCCCCAGGCCGTGGCCCTCGTGGCCCCCGTAGACGCGGCGCTGCATCTGGCCGGGCCGCCGGCCGCTGGCGACGGCATGGAGCGGAACCGACAGCTTCGGATGGGTGCTCCAGGGGGCGTACCAGGCGAAGACGGGCTCAATGTCGAGCTCCTCCAGCATCCTGGCGACGCAGGCCGTCATGGCGGGAACACCCCCATCCACCGGCTCGATGGTGCTGATCAGGGCCCGCGGCCGCCTCATTGTTTGAGCCAGCCGAACAGGTCGCGGTTGTCGCGGACCCAGCGGATCAGGTGCCGCACGCCCGCATCAACGCTGATCTCCGGTGTCCAGCCCAGCTGCTCGGCGGCCTTGGTGATGTCGCAGATGAAAACGGGCTGGTCGCCGGGTCGGGACTGGCCGCTGAGGGGGGTGAGCGTGATGGTCAGCTCCTCCTCAAGAAAGCGCAGCAGATCCCGCAGGCAGAGGGTGTTGACGGGGCCACCACCAATGTTGAAGGCCTGGCCACTGATCGTGTCGCGATGGTGCCAGGCGGCTTCGTAGGCCCGGGCCAGATCCCGCACGTCGAGCACGTCCCGGGTCTGCCAGCCGTCGCCGTAGAGGGTGATCGGCCGCTCCAGCAGGGCGGCGATGCTGAACCAGGCCACCCAGCCCTGGTCTTCGATGCCGAATTGCCGGGTGCCGTAGATGCAGGACTGGCGGAAGGCGCAGGTGTGCAGGTCGTAGATGCGGGCGTAATCGATCGTGTATTGATCAGCGACCCCCTTGGAGCAGCCGTAGGGGGAGTGAAAGTCGAGGGGCTGGGTCTCGGCTACGCCGGCGGGCAGATCCCGGAAGCGATAGCCATGGGGTGTCATCTCCACCGCCACGGTTTCCATGCCGCCATAGACCTTGTTGGTGGAGGCATAGAGCACGAAGCTCTCGGGGGAATGGAGCCTGACCGCCTCCATCACGTTGAACGTGCCCAGGGCGTTGATCTCGAAGTCTTCCCGCGGGTTGGTGTACGAGGTGGTGACCGCCACCTGGGCCGCCAGGTGCAGCAGCATCGCGGGTCGCTGGCTGGCCACGACCTCGGCAAGGGCCTCCGCCTGGCGGATGTCGACCCGATGAAAGACGATGGCGGGATGCTTCTCCAGCAGCCAGCGGAGGTTGTCCTCCGTGCCCCGACGGGACAGGTT
>JBBQIH010000070.1:0-9861 GCA_038324725.1 Cyanobacteriota bacterium
TGGCCCACCGGCGGCGGTGGCTTCGAATACTTCTACGGATTCATCGGCGGCGAGGCCAACCAGTGGTACCCCACCTTGTATGAAGGCACCACACCGGTGGAGCCGAAGACAAGCCCTGAGCAGGGGTATCACTTCATGGACGACATGACCGACAAGGCCATGAAGTGGGCCGGGCAACAGAAGTCGCTCACGCCCGACAAGCCCTTCTTCATGTACTTCGCGCCGGGCGCCACCCACGCGCCCCATCACGTGCCCAAGGAATGGGCCGACAAGTACAAGGGTCAGTTCGATGCCGGCTGGGACCAGCTGCGCGAGGAAACTTTCGCGCGGCAGAAACAACTCGGTGTGATCCCCGCCGACAGCCAGCTGACGGCCCGCCACAAGGAGATCCCATCCTGGGATTCCATGCCGGAAGACCTCAAACCGGTGCTGCGCCGCCAGATGGAGGTGTATGCCGGATTCATGGAGTACACCGACCACCATGTGGGTCGTCTGCTGGATTCACTCGAAAAGCTGGGTGTGCTTGACGACACGCTCGTGTATTACATCATCGGCGACAACGGCGCCTCGGCCGAGGGCACGCTGAACGGCACCTACAACGAGATGCTGAACTTCAACGGCATGTCAGCTGTGGAGACGCCCGAGTTCCTCAGCGCACGGATCGACAAGCTGGGCGGGCCCGAGTCGTACAACCACTACGCGGTGGGCTGGGCCCATGCCATGAACACGCCCTACCAGTGGACCAAGCAGGTGGCCTCCCACTGGGGCGGCACCCGCAATGGCACGATCGTGCACTGGCCGAAGGGAATCGACGGAAAGGGTGAACAACGCACGCAGTTTCACCATGTGATCGACGTGGCACCGACGATTCTCGAGGCCGCCGGACTGCCCGAACCCATCTCGGTGAACGGCGTGCAACAGAAGCCGATCGCGGGGGTGAGCATGCTGTATTCCTTCAATGATGCCAAGGCGGCAGAACGGCGGGAGACGCAGTATTTCGAGATGTTCGGCAACCGGGGCATCTATCACAAGGGCTGGACCGCTGTTACTCGCCACAAGACTCCCTGGATTCTGATCGGTGAGAAGACTCCCGCATTCGATGACGACATCTGGGAGCTTTACGACACCAGCAGCGACTGGACCCAGGCCAATGATCTATCCGGGCAGTACCCGGAGAAGCTCCACGAACTGCAACGCCTCTGGCTGATCGAGGCCGTGCGCTACAACGTTTTGCCGATGGACGATGATCTTGGGGCGCGTCTGAATCCGGACACCGCCGGCCGGCCGGTTCTGATCAGGGGCAACCGCCAGATCCTGTTCGGCGGTATGGGGCGTCTGTCTGAGAACTGCGTGATCAGCATCAAGAACAAGAGCCACTCCGTCACAGCTGAGATTGAGGTTCCTTCCACCGGAGCCGAGGGCGTGATCATCGCCCAGGGCGCCAACATCGGCGGCTGGAGCCTCTATGCCAAGGATGGCAAGCTCAAGTACTGCTACAACCTCGGCGGCGTGCAGCACTTCTTCGTGGAGAGCAGCGGCCCAATCCCACCAGGTGAGCATCAGGTGCGGATGGAGTTCGCCTACGCCGGCGGCGGTCTGGGCAAGGGCGGGCAGGTGAGCCTGTATGTGGATGGGCAGAAGGTGGGTGAAGGGGGCGTTGCCATGACCCTGGCAATGATTTTCTCCGCTGACGACGGCTGCGACATCGGTGAGGACAGTGGCGCCCCTGTCTCTCCCGATTACGGCCCCAGCGGCAATGCCTTCAATGGTCGTGTCAAGGGGGTGCAAATTGCGATCGCTGATGCCGCCGAAACGGCGGATCATCGGGTCTCACCGGAAGATGCCATTCGCGTCGCGATGGCCCGTCAGTGAGCCAGTTCCCTTCTCCCAAATCCCTGCGCATCGAGCTGCGCTTGCCCGCCGCGCTCGCCGTGATCGTTCTCTGGGTGCTGGAGAGGGGACTGCCCCAGCGGTTCCGGCTCTTTCCGTTCGGCTTCGATGCCCTCCTCTTCGGCATGGTGCTGATTCCGATGCTGGCCGTTGGCCTGACCGCCGGTCGTCGGAGCTGGTTGCGCATCGAGCGCGTCACCACCTGGCTCTTCGTTGGTGCCGTCGGCACCATCACACTCGCCAATCTGGTGGTTCTGATCGAGGAGATGCTGTTCGGCCAGGGAAAGCTCACTGCCATCGAGCTGCTGGCCTCCGGCATCGCGATCTGGGTCTCCAACGTGGTCACGTTTTCCCTGGCGTTCTGGCATGTCGATCGCGGCGGCCCTGAGGCGCGGCTCAATCGTCTGGCCATCCGGGCGGACTGGTTCTTTCCCCAGGAGGGGGTGCCCGATGCCGTTCGCCCCGATTGGCGCCCCACCTTCATCGATTACCTGTTCCTGGGCTTCTCGACAGCCACGGCCTTCAGCCCCACCGGGGCCATCCCGCTCAGCGCCCGGGCCATGCTGCTGATGATGCTCGAAAGCTCCATCTCCCTGCTGACCATCGCCGTGATCGCCGCCAGGGCCATCAACATCCTCGGCAGTTAGTCGCAGCGTCAGCTGCAGCGGTGCCGCCTGCCATCGGGGGGCTGCGACGATGGCTCTGACGTGAGGCTGGCTGCCCTTTGAGAGCATGGGCTGATCTTCCCCGACCCCCTCTGTGACCGAGGCCGCCCTGCCCAAGACCTACGACCCGGCGACCACCGAGGCGCGCTGGCGGGCGGCCTGGGAGGAGGCCGGTGCCTTCCACCCCGATCCGAACGCTCCGGGCGAGCCCTTCTCGGTGGTGATCCCGCCGCCCAACGTGACCGGCAGCCTGCACATGGGCCACGGCTTCGAGACGGCCCTGATCGACACGATCGTGCGCTCCCAGCGCCTCCAGGGCAAAAACGTGCTCTGCCTGCCCGGCACCGACCACGCCTCGATCGCGGTGCAGACGCTGCTGGAGAAGCAGATCAAGGCCGAAGGCGGCAGTAAGGACGATCTGGGCCGCGACGCCTTCCTGGAGCGGGCCTGGGCCTGGAAGGGCGAAAGCGGCGGCACGATCGTGGGCCAGCTGCGCCGCCTGGGTTACTCGGTCGACTGGCGGCGCGAGCGCTTCACCCTCGATCCCGGCCTCAACAAGGCGGTGGTGGAGGCCTTCGTGCGCCTGCACGAGCAGGGGCTGATCTACCGGGGCGAATACCTGGTGAACTGGTGCCCGGCTTCGGGATCGGCCGTGAGCGATCTCGAGGTGGAGATGAAGGAGACGGACGGGCACCTCTGGCATTTCCGCTATCCGCTCAGCGGCGGGGCCGCCGTCGACGGCACCGACCACCTGGTGGTGGCCACCACCCGCCCCGAAACCCTGCTGGGCGACACCGGCGTGGCCGTGCACCCCACCGACCCCCGCTACGCCGCCCTGGTGGGGCAGACGATCACCCTGCCCCTGGTGGGACGCCAGATCCCGATCGTGGCCGACGAGCACGTGGATCCGGCCTTCGGCACGGGGTGCGTCAAGGTGACGCCCGCCCACGACCCCAACGACTTCGCCATCGGCAGCCGTCATGGCCTGCCCCTGATCACGGTGATGGCCAGGGACGGCAGCATGAACGCGGCGGCCGGCCGCTTCGCCGGTCTGGACCGCTTCGAGGCCCGAGCGGCGGTGGTGGCGGCGATGGAGGCGGAGGGGTTCCTGGTGAAGGTGGAGCCCCACCGCCACAGCGTGCCCTTCTCCGATCGCGGCAAGGTGCCGGTGGAGCCGTTGCTCTCCACCCAGTGGTTCGTGAAGGCCGAGCCCCTGGCGGCCCGCTGCCGGGAGGCCCTCGATGGCGGCGCGCCCCGCTTCGTGCCCGAGCGCTGGCAGAAGGTCTACCGCGACTGGCTCACCGACATCCGCGACTGGTGCATCAGCCGCCAGCTCTGGTGGGGCCACCGCATCCCGGCCTGGTTCGTGGTGAGTGAAACCGGCGGCGTGATCACCGAGGCCACGCCCTACGTGGTGGCCTCGGATGCGGCCGAGGCCCGCAGCCAGGCGGAGGCGGCCTACGGCGAGGCCTCTCGGGCTGCCGGCCGGGAGCTGCAGCTGGAGCAGGACCCCGACGTGCTCGACACCTGGTTCTCCAGCGGCCTCTGGCCCTTCTCCACCCTGGGCTGGCCGGAGCAGGAGGCCGCCGATCTGGCCCGCTGGTACCCCACCAGCGTGCTGGTGACGGGCTTCGACATCATCTTCTTCTGGGTGGCCCGGATGACGATGCTGGCCGGCGCCATGCAGCCCCTCGGCGCCGGCAAGGCCTGGATGCCCTTCGCCGACGTGATGATCCACGGCCTGGTGCGGGACGAGAACAGCCGCAAGATGAGCAAGAGCGCCGGCAATGGCATCGACCCGCTGCCGCTGATCGAGCGCTATGGCGCCGATGCCCTGCGCTTCGCCCTGGTGCGCGAGGTGGCCGGCGCCGGCCAGGACATCCGCCTCGACTACGACCGCACCGACGGCAGCTCGGCGACGGTGGAGGCGGCCCGCAACTTCGCCAACAAGCTCTGGAACGCCAGCCGTTTCGCGCTGATGAACCTGGCCGGTGAAACCCCCGCCAGCCTGGGGGACCCCGATCCGGCGGCCCTCACCCTGGCCGACCGCTGGATCCTCTCGCGGCTGGCCCGGGTGAACCAGGAAACGGCCCAGCGCTACGGCAGCTATGCCCTCGGTGAGGCGGCCAAGGGGCTCTACGAGTTCGCCTGGAACGAGGTGTGCGACTGGACGATCGAGCTGCTCAAACGGCGCCTCAACCCGCGGGCCGCCGTGGAAGGCGAGCCCCTGGGCCCCGAAGCTCTGGCCGACCAGCGGGTCGCCCGGCAGGTGCTGGCCAAGGTGCTGGCGGAGCTGCTGGTGCTGCTGCATCCGCTGATGCCCCATCTGAGCGAGGAGCTCTGGCATGGGCTCACCGGAGCCCCCGAGGACACCTTCCTGGCCCTGCAGCGCTGGCCGGCCCCTGAGGAGGCCGCCCTCGATGAAGGCCTCGAGGCTTCCTTCGCCGAGCTGATCGAGGCGATCCGGGTGGTGCGCAACCTGCGGGCCGTGGCGGGTCTCAAGCCCTCCCAGGGTGCGCCGGTGCTGTTCATCACCGGCCGGCCGGAGCTGGCGGCGGTGCTCCGGGAGGGCAGTGCCGACATCACCACCCTCACCCGGGCCGAGAGCGTGACCGTGCTGGATCCGGCGGCGGCGGCAGAGCGGCCCGCAGCCCGGGCCCTGGCGGCGGTGAGCGGCGAGCTGCAGGTGCTGCTGCCCCTGGAGGGCCTGGTCGACCTCGACGCCCTGCGCGCCCGCCTGGAGAAGGACATCGCCAAGGCCACCAAGGAGATCGCCGGCCTGGCCGGCCGCCTCGCCAACCCCAACTTCGCCGGCAAGGCGCCGCCCGAGGTGGTGGCCGAGTGCCGCGCCAACCTGGCCGAAGCCGAGGCCCAGGCGGCACTGGCGCGGCAGCGGCTGGCGGATCTGGGCTGAGTCGGTGTTCTTCGCGGATCACCAGCAGCTGGCTGTCTTCGGAGGCGAGCCTGTGCGGCGCCTCGGTATTGACCAGTACCTCCAACGTCCCCTTCACGCATTCGGTAGGCGAGTGATTTAGGTGCAGCACCAGCGATCGGCCATGAGGTGCGGCCTTGATGGGTCTGGGACTGCTGTTGGCAATGAATCGCTTCCGGCACCGTGGGCACTGGGGAAGCAGGCATCACGACTCAGGCAACTTCCCCATCTGGCCCAGCAAGGAAACCGCGTGCTGGGACCGGCCAACGTTCGAGTTAACCCTGACCACTGAGGCAGGCGCTTCAGCAAGGCAGGGTTGAACAAGGGGTTAGACCGTCGTCGACGGCGCTGCACCTACTGCATCGAGTTCAATCCGAACATGTTGCCCTCCGTATCCATGCACAGAGTGACCCAACCGAAGTGCCCTATGGAGAACTTAGGGCGCATGACCTTGCCGCCTGCTGCCACTACCCGCTTTTCTTCCACGGCGCAGTCATTCACGCTGAAGTAGATCATTGTGCCGCCAGATCCTGGACGACCATGGGGAGATTGGACAAGTGCGCCAGCCGCGCCGTATGCGGTCATGTTCGCGGGAAAGCCCCGCATCAGGGTTTCTCCGGTCGGGTCTTCAATCGGCTCCAGCCGGTGAGGCAAGACAGCCTCGTAGAAGGCAGCGGCGCGGCCCATGTCGACCACATACAAGTCGAACCAACCAATCGCATTCTGCTGAAGCATCGCAAGCTCCGTTGTTGCAAGTGAAGCCGTGAGGTTATCGGTGTCGCCCGGGGCTGTCTTGTATGGATCAGACACCGAAGCGCTTTCGGTATTGGCCCGGGGTATAGCCGGTAGCTTGCCGGAAGGCATGGGTGAAGTGGGCTTGGTCGGCGTACAGATCAAGATAGTGTTTGCGGAATGACTCTTGCACCCGGAGAACCTTGATCAGATCATGCGGCGAGAATCCCGTGAGCCGCTGGAGCGTGCGCTGCAACTGCCGAGTGGACAGCCCGACCAAAGAGGCCATGTCGGCAACGGATCGGATCGCGTCAAGATTCGACAGTATGCGCGCAGTGATTGCGTTCGCTTGGGCATGACCATGGGCCATGCACCACCGCACCTGTTCGGCCAACACTGGCACCATGTCCGAGAATTCGAGACCGACGAGTCGCCGGCAGGTTTGAACGAGCGGCAACGTACCCCGGTATGGCATTCCGACATACCTGTCTACGATCTCGGACCGGTCTCCTTGCCACGCTCCTGGATAGAATTGAACCCCTACGTAGTGGAATGACTTTCCAAGATTGAGTGTCGTCGCTTGCGTATGGAGCGCCGTGACTCCGGCGATGTTGGGTTCAAGCAGATTGAACAAGAGGTTTACACATGCGTCGGGTAGCGCGTGATAGTGAAAGTCCTCCGGCAGCGTGGTAAGCGCCCGCAGTTCCCAGAAGCAGTGGACCACCTCGGACAGGTCTTCGGTCGGCGGGCACTCGCTGTAGCGCACGTCCGATCCACGAATCGAGAAACCGTCAACGGTTGGGGAATACATCGGTGGCCGGTTCGGGTAATCAGCTCATTTAAATCGGATAGGGCACAGCCTTTCGGTTGAGAGACCTGACGCTGCCCCTGAGTGGCAGGCATGGTGCTTGGGGTGGCAAAGCAGAGAGCTGATGGCGGCCTGTCCACTCAAGGGGATTGTTCGGCTTCCACAGGTGGCATGAGAATGGACGATGTGTGATGTTTATGCCATGGCGCTGTATCTACAATCTTACAGAAATCACCCAAATAAGACCACCCGCTGCAGCCAAGGGGATAATAAATAATAGAGCCACTACGGCTGCGCAGCCATCCTTAGCATCTTGTACCTGCCTACTCTTTGCAGATTTTGCCGGCTTCCTCTGATCTGATCGATCCCGATACACCTTGAATTCTCTTCCAATTAATGCCTCAGCCTGCTTATAAGCCAAGGTTGTCCGAGATGCATGAGCATGCGACTCACTCCATCCACCTTGCTGTGCCCGAAAATGGAGATAAGTGGGAGACCGGAAAAGAGACTTGGCGGCTTTTTCATCTTGCAAAAACTCTTCACCCAATACGAGAAGACGAGGATCATCGGGTGACAGGGATTCACTTACCGTGGAAGCCTTGAGGTCGATATACGCATTGTAGATATACCAAGCAGCAAGCTTTGTCTTATCTGGATCTGCATCAAGATGCTCCCAGGTGCGAGCGAAGAGCATCGCTGCACCTGTGTATTCAGTAATGTCAGTTACGCCTATGACCGTGGCACTCCTAATCTCTAAATCTGTGGGAAGGCTGCTATGCCGCCAGATTTCTTTTCTACCTTCATCGGTGCACCACAGAAGCTCCTCTAAATCTCGACCTTGCTCATAGGAGATTTCATCGGGAACTGTTAACCCAGCGGCCCTGCCGCCATGAACAAGACTCCTCTTAATTGCTTGATTAATGCGATTAGAGACCTCATAAAAAGAAGCATTGGGGAGGATGTCTTTGATCCCTAGCTTTTCAGCGTATTCCAGCTGTCTCTCTGAAGGCGGCTTCGGATCAATCTCTGTAAACGCTTCAATGACCGTTCCGTCATCTTTCGCTACTTTAAAAAGATCCTGCTCATCCAGGGCTTCATAGGTTCTTTGCCTCTTACGGCCAGTTTCGGCCCCTCTGCCGTCAATCTTGAATTGTCGGAGAGGCTGTTGATCCCGCCAAAGCATGTTCCAATCGAGGTTAGTTTCGGAATTGAAATGTAGTACGCCTGTCAACCGGCCAGTCAGGCACTCTCATGGTTACGTTAAAGCAGCTTCCGCGAGTAAGCCGAACGCTTATTGGATGGTTTCCGAGAACCACGGCCGAGGTGCACCTCCCTTCCGTGAACCACCACAAGTCTGTAGGTGGATGTCGTCTGATCACCACTTCAGGGCATCGTGTTTCACAACAGGTTGTCCACCATGAACAAGTGGTTCTCGGACCCGTGAACCACTTGTTCATTCTGATGCACGAGTCCAGTCCGCCCCGCTAACTCCCCGCCGTGAGCCGGTGCAGCGCGCTGTAATCCAGCCCACCCAACCCGGCCTCCGTCGCCCTCTCCAGCAGCGCCGCCAACCCATCCAGCCCCGCCGTCTCCAGCCCCAGGCCCCGGGCGGTCTGCAGGAAGAGCAGCAGGTCCTTGCGCAGGTGGGCGGTGGGGAAGTTGGGGTTGGCGTAGTCATCGGCCAGTTCCTTGGCCAGCTTCTTGTCGAAGGTGGGGGCATGCAGGGCGCTGGCGCGCAGGATCGCCATGAAGGCCTCCACGTCCACCCCGCCCCGCTGCACCAGATGCAGGCTCAGGCTGAAGCTGTGGGTGAGGCTGGCGATCAGCTGGTTCAGGGCCAGCTTGGTGGTCAGCGCCGCCCCCACCGGGCCCAGCAGCCGCGGTTCCTCGCCCAGAGCCGCCAGCACCGGCCGGGCCCGCTCCAGGGCTGCCGCGTCACCGCCCACCATCAGCTGCAGGGTGCCGGCCAGCGCCTCTGGCCGGCTGCCCAGCACCGGCACCTCGAGCAGCTCCGCGCCCAGCTCCGCCAGCTTGGCGGCCAGCTCCTGGCTTTCCTGGGGCGCGATCGTGGCCACCTGCAGCACCAGCCGGCCCGCCAGCGCGGCGCCGGCCTGCTCCAGCAGCACCGCCCGCGTCGTGGGGCCGTCGCTCAGCACCGTGATCACCAGCCCGGCGGCGGCCACGGCCTCGGCCGGCGTGGCGGCCACCGTTGCGCCCAGCGCCTGCAGCGGCGCGCAGCGCTCCTGGTGGCGGTTCCACACCGTGAGCTGGTGGCCGCTGCCCAGCAGCCGTTCGCCGATCGCCGCCCCCAGCAGGCCGGTGCCCAGCAGGCTGATCTCCATCGGCGCGGCCCTGTGGCGGTCTTCAACCTACCCGGCCCCCTCCCCGTCCTCCTCCAGCGGCTGCCAGATCAGGGGGCCGAAGCGGGCCACCACGGCCCGCAGGCCATCCAGTTCGCGGCCGCTGCGGCCGCTGAAGCCCAGCACCACACAGTCCTCGGGCACCGTCCAGTCGATGGGGCGGTCGCCGGCATCGCCGCCGCCGCCGATGCGCTGGCCGTCGCTGCTGGTGAGGAACAGCCGATCCACCCGGGTGCCGCTGAGGCCCTCGATGCGGCGGATCGTCACGCCCTCCGCCAGCTCCAGGTGGCCCCGGTCGCCACCGCCGCCGCCGCCATGGACCTCCGGCTCCAGCGGATCGCCTTCGCCGGCATAGCGCAGCCGGATCTGATCCACCCGCGAGCCGGTGCGCAGTCCCACCTCCACCAGCCGCTGCCGCCGGCGGATCGCGTCGGCCCGCCCGGGGAAGGCGAAGGGGGCGCCGCCGTTGCCCCC
>JBBQIH010000071.1:0-9776 GCA_038324725.1 Cyanobacteriota bacterium
GTTCACCTTGCCCGTGGTCGACGATCTAGGAGTTTGTTGCTAATAGAGCACTGAGCCTCTGTCTGTGACCAATCGTGGCCGAGATGAATCTCTGCGGCTCTGGTCTTCTGCTGTGTGGGTTTATGGAGGCGGGCTTGAGACGGTCCCGGCCGCTGCTCCTCATCCCGTTGCCGTCGCCAGCGCTTGTTGTTGTGATCGAGTGAACCGGAACAGCTTGAGCAGGTTGTGGGTGGCGGCAATCAGGTGCCACTCGCCGTTCACCTTCTCCAGGCCCCGCAGCAGGAAGCGGCGTAGGCCCCGGGCTTCCTTGATCTGCCCGTTCACCGGCTCCACGATCGCCTTGCGCTGGCCGTAGATCCTTGATCCCCTCTTGCTTTTGAGCTTGCGGGTCATGCGGGCTTTGGCATCGGCGTTCCTGGGCAGCGGTCCGCGTTTCGGCGGGGGCGGCTGGCCGTGGGGCAGGCGGCCGGTGGCGATATAGGCATCAATGCCCTGATCGGCGCATGCGTTGGCGTTGTCCTCGCTCCAGTAGCCCGCATCCATCGTCATCACCGTGGGCAGTGCACCGGCGCTGGTGGCGATCCGCTGCAGCATCGGCTCCAGGTGCTCGACATCCGGCGGCTGGTTGCTCACGCCCACCGCCACGATCACCTGGTGATCGCTGTCCACCGCCAGCTGGCAGTTGTAGCCCTGCAGATACGACCCGCCTGTCTGCATCAGATGGCTCTCGGGGTCAGTGAAATTACGCTGACTCTTTTTCGTTGGTGTGCCATCGGCTTTCCTGGCCAGGCCGCGCCTGGGCATCGCCACCGCGGCCAGCGGCTCCAGATCCGGTGACTCCAGCCCAGCACTCTCGGCGGTCTCGATCGCTTTCTCTCTGGCAGCTTCTGCCTTGGCCGCTGCGACCTCGACATTCCTGTCGAGCTCGGCCTGCTCGGCAGCTGGAGAATCGGCCTCGCGGGCTGCCGCTGCTTTGCCTCTGGCCTCCTCTGCTTCCTCGTGCCGTTGACGCGCTGCAGCAGCAGCGGTTTCCGCCTCCATTTCCTTGCGGGCCTGGCGGATCCTGGCCAGGCGGTCCTGCCGCCGCCGCAGTTCGTCGGGCAGGTCGCTGCCGCGGTTGCCCTTGCCGTAGCGGCGATCCTCCTGGGCATCGAGGATCTCGGCTTTGCGCATCAAGGCGTTGATCTCCTGCTGCAGCTGCTTCTCCGCCCTGAGCATGCGCTCGTGGCTCATGGCTTTGCGCTTGGAGGCATTGGCCTGCACCTTGGTGCCATCGAGGGCCACATGGCCGAGGCTCACCATCCCCGCCTTCTGGCACAGCCGCAGGATCTGCACGAACAGCTCGCTCAGCGCATCGAGGTTGCGGCGCCGGAATTCGCTGATCCTGCTGTGGTCTGGCTGCTGATTGCCCGTCAGCACCCGGAAGGCCAGGTCCTCGTAACAGGCCCGCTCGATCCTGCGGGAGGAGATGATGCCAACGCAGTAGGCGTAGAGCAGCAACAGAGTCATCATCCTGGGGTCGAACCCTTTCTCCCCACGGGGATCCTTGCTCTGAGCGGGGATCAGGATGGAGGAGAGATCCAACTCATCCACCAAGTCCAGCAGGAAATACACCTGATGGTCTTCTGAGAGCCACTCCCGGGGGGATGGCGGCAGCAGGGTGGTCTGCTCCGGCTGCCAGGGACGAAAGGTCTTGGCCATGCCCCATTCTCCCAGGCAGATCCATTGCAGTCACAAGGATCTGGGCAGATTCAGGGGCGGCTGTGGAGAGCGCCCAGGCGATCTACGCGCAACAGGCTCCTAGAGCCGCTCTCCGAGACATTGCGCTCTCGTCTGGAAGAGATGGCCTCGGAGCCTCGTTCCAAGGGCAAAGTTGATCGTCAGGTGCTGATCGATGTCGTGCTGCAGCTTTGCGAGGGGCGGTTCGTCATGCTGCGTTGCCTGGCAGAGCTGGTGAAGCGGAAGCCAGACACCCTCCGGGATCAGTACCTCAAGACGCTTGTCCGCCAGCGGCAGCTGAACCTTGCTTTCCCGAAAACTCCCAACCATGAGCGGCAGGCGTACACAACGGTCAGCAAGCTTGGTGAGTGATGCTTACTGCAGGCTGTGAGATGTTGCTTGATGAAGGCGCTGGAGCGGTGATGGTGCGAGGCATCCTGCAGTTGAACGCTGCCCAGCTCAGGAACCTGCTGGAACGAACAGCCGTGGCGCGAGATTGAGCACAAAGCCGCGATCATCAAACGACGCCATCGACGCGCAACTGCGGCAGCTGGCATGGTGCAGCGCATCGGCGAAGTCGAGCCCGTTGCGTACACCGGCCACGGCCTGCTCCAGGGCTGGCCGGTCTTCTGCCGTGAGGCCGCGATGGGCCAACAGGTGGTCGAATTCCTGCATTATTCACGGGCGCAGCAGGCTGGCGGGATCGATGTCCGCCGGCACGGCTGGCCGGCTGGACTTCAGCAATCCGAACCCGCTCTTCGCCAGGGTCTGCTCCGGCTTCCAGGGGCGCAGCTCGATGGGATCCCCCACCAAGGCGAAACCCACGCGGCTGCCCCTGGCCAACCCGAACTTCTGCCGTAACGCCCACTCCTTCTGAGAGGCCTTACGGCTTGGGGATGGTCACCTGCCGCTTGCTGGTGATCGAGCTGGTGACGGCATCGGCGTCACGATGACGACCCAAGGCCGATGAAGCCCTTGGCGTGGAGCCCTGAGAATAATGCTCAACTCCTGGCCGAGCGGCAGCTGTGCTTCGAGGCGGTGGTCGTGGCGATTGAGGCCGGCGATCTGCTCGACGTGCTGGAGCACCCCAACCAGCAGCGCTATCCAGGGCAGCGCATCCTCGCGGTGCGCCTTCATAGCACCATCTACCTGGTGCCGATGATCGAAAACGAAGAGCACCTGTTTCTGAAAACGATCATCCCCAGCCGCAAGGCCTGAATCATGACCACATAACCATCCTCTCTTCACCTGAACTGGAGCCTGCAGAGCAGCAGCTGCTCGCTGATTTCGATGCCGGTGAACTGCGCAGTGTGGCCACGCCGGATCTTCTCAGCCAGCTCCAGAATGCGGCGAAGGCTACGGGCCTGAAAGACCAGCGGATCAACATCCGTCTTTCCAGCGGTGACCTCCAGGCCATCCGCACCCGCGCCCTGCAGGAAGGCATCCCTTATCAAACCCTGATCAGCAGCGTGCTGCACAAGTACGTCAACGGCACTTTGACGAATCGAACGGACGTGGGGCGAGATTGAGCTGGCGGGTCCCCCGGTCGAGGCCGCACTCAGAAAACGATCCCATCGCTTCACTAGGTCAACACAGCAAACCTCGAACCAGCACGGTTGGGTTATGTCCGCGCACAAACGCCAGCTTCAAGACCTCGAAAGCCGGTTCCCGCTGCCCTCCCGAGAGGCTGTTGCTGCCGCCCTTTCTGAGGTTCACGCCAGACCCAATGGCAACCATTGCAAAAATTGCACAGGTTCGTTCGTGGGGGGAGGGGGCGGCTGTACTCGCAGAGCAGTGACCGTGCTGATGCTTACCGCTTGCCGATGAAGTCCTCTGCCGTCATGCCGATGTCCTTGGCGATCTGACGCAGCAATGGTGGCGAGATGTCACGGCTCTGATGGAACGGAACAGTGGTGCATCGGCCAAGGGCATCCCTGAACTGCTTGTGGGATCCTCTCTGCCTCACTTCCACGAAACCCATGGCCAGCAGGATCCTCACAACTTCCGCAGGCTTCAGAACAGGTAGCTGGCCCAAGTCCCTAACTCGCTACACAAATCTGCTGCAAGCCAACGAAATCAGCTTCGAGCTGTGGCTCGCCATCCTCAAGCAGCATCTCAATCACCTCATGGAGGTTGGCCTGCAATTCCTCAACGGTTTCTCCCTGGCTATGGGCCCCGGGGGATCCAGGTACATAGCCAAGCAGCAGTCCCGTGCTGGGACAGCGCTCAATCACAGCGGAAAACGTTCGCACGGGCTTGTTTCTGGACGCTTTGGCCCCATTCTGGTGCAGACCTGGGCCATACGTTCGTTTCGGCGCCGACCGCCAGCATGACCCTCACCGAATCCAAGGTCGAAGCGGCGGCCCTCGGCTGGTTCGAGCAGCTGGGCTATGCGCTGCGCCATGGCCCTGATCTCGCCCCCGGCGAACCGGCGGCGGAACGGGAGTCGTTCAGCACTGTGGTGCTGGTGGGCCGGCTGCGCGAAGCCATCGGCCGCCTCAATCCCGCCATCCCCCAGGAGGCCCGCGAGGAAGCCCTGCGCAAGCTACTGCGCCTGGCCACACCCTCGCTCGTACAGTCCAACCGTGCCTTCCACCGCCTGCTGCGGGAGGGCGTACCGGTGGAATACCCCCGCCCCGATGGCAGCATCGCCGGCGGCCATGTGCGGCTGGTCGACTTCACAACCGCCAACGCCAACGACTGGCTGGTGGTGAACCAGTTCGCCGTCAGCGACGGGCAGCACAACCGTCGGCCCGATCTGGTGGTGTTCCTCAACGGGCTGCCCCTGGGCTTGATTGAGCTCAAGAACGCCGCCGCGGAAGGCGCCACGATCTGGAGTGCCTACGCCCAGCTGCAGACCTACAAAGCTGAGATTCCTTCGCTGCTTCAGTACAACGCCGCCCTGGTGGTGAGCGATGGGCTGCAGGCCCGCATCGGCTCGATCACCGCCAACCAGGAGTGGTTCAAGTTGTGGCGCAGCATCGATGGCGAGGCCGACGCGCCCGCCACGGCCCTGGAGCTGGAAACGCTGATCCGTGGCGTGTTTGAGCCGCAGCGCTTCCTTGATCTGCTGCAGCACTTCATCGTCTTCGAGGAAGACCCGGATTCGGGCGCCCTTCACAAGATCATCGCCGGCTACCACCAGTTCCACGCCGTGAATGCGGCCGTGCAGGAAACTGTGCGCGCCAGTGGCATGGGCCCCGCCGCGCGCAGCCTGGGCGGCCGGCCGGGCGATCGCCGCGCCGGCGTGGTGTGGCACACCCAGGGCAGTGGCAAGAGCTTCTCGATGCTCTTCTATGCCGCCCGCATCGTGCGCCATCCGGCGATGGCCAACCCCACCCTGGTGGTGCTCACCGATCGCAACGATCTCGACGACCAGCTCTTCGGCCAGTTCCAGCGCTGCGCCGACATCCTCGGCCAGACTCCACTGCAGGCCGCCAGCCGCGATCAGCTGCGCGAGCTGCTCAACCGCGCCAGCGGCGGCGTGGTGTTCACCACCATCCAGAAGTTCATGCCCGAAAAGGGTGAGCCGATGCCCGAGCTGAGCGCCCGGGCGAACATCGTGGTGATCGCCGATGAAGCGCACCGCAGCCAGTACGGCTTCGGCGGCAAGGTTGATCTGAAATCGGGTGTGATGTCGTACGGCTTCGCCAGCAACCTGCGCGACGCCCTCCCCAATGCCTCCTTCATTGGCTTCACCGGCACGCCGATCGAGCAGACCGACGCCAACACCCGCGCCGTGTTCGGCGACTACATCTCCATCTATGACATCCAGCGCGCCGTAGCCGACAAGGCCACCGTGCCGATCTACTACGAGAGCCGCATCTCCAAGCTCTCCCTGAACGCCGCCGCGTTGCCCGGGCTTGATGCCGAATTCGAGGAAATCACCGAAGGCGAAGAGCTCACCAGCAAGGAAAAGCTCAAAACCAAGTGGGCCGCCCTTGAAGCCCTGGTGGGCGATCCCAAGCGCCTCGCCCTGGTGGCCGCCGATCTGGTGGCGCACGTGGAGAAACGTCTGGAGGCGATGGACGGCAAGGCGATGGTCGTCTGCATGAGCCGTCGCATCTGCGTCGATCTCTACAACGCCCTGATCCAGCTACGGCCTGATTGGGCGCATGACACCCTCAAGGTGGTGATGACCGGCAGCGCCGACGACGGCCCCACCTGGCAGCCCCACATCCGCAGCAAGGAGGCGCGCCGCCAGCTGGCCAACCGCTTCAAGGATGCCAACGATCCGTTCAAGATCGTGATCGTGCGCGACATGTGGCTCACCGGCTTTGATGCCCCCTGCCTGCACACGATGTACGCCGACAAGCCGATGCAGGGCCACGGCCTGATGCAGGCGATTGCCCGTGTGAACCGGGTGTTCCGCGACAAGCCCGGCGGCCTGGTGGTGGATTATCTCGGCCTCGCCGATCAGCTCAAGCGGGCGCTGGCCACTTATACCGAAAGCGGCGGCAAGGGCGACCCCACCTTCGACACCGCCGGCGCCATTGCCGTACTGCTCGAAAGGCACGGCATCGCTTCTGATCTGCTGCATGGTTTCAACTGGTCGAACTGGACCAGCGGCACCCCCACCGAGCGCCTGCAGTTGCTTCCCGCTGGCCAAGAGTTCATCCTCCAACAGGAGAACGGCAAGCAACGCTGGCTGCAGGTGGTGGCCGAACTCTCCCGCGCCTACGCCCTCTGCTCCGCCACAGACGAGGCCACCGAGATCCGCGATGACGTGAGTTTCTTCCAGGCCCTGCAGGCCGCCCTTTCCAAACAATCCACCAGCACCAGCAAGACCCCGGAGCAGCTCGAAGCTGCCATCCGCCAGCTGGTGAGCAAGGCCATCACCACCGAAGGCCAGGTGATCGATGTGTTCACCGCCGCCGGCCTGCCCAGGCCCGACATCTCCATCCTCAGCGATCAGTTCCTTGCTGAGGTGCGCGGCCTCAAGCACAGAAACGTGGCCGCCGAGTTGCTGGAGAAACTGCTCAAGGATGAGCTCAAGGTGCGCTCCAAGCGCAACCTCGTGCAGAGCCAGGTGTTTTCCGAAAAGCTCAAGAACACCCTTAACGCTTACCACAACCGTGCGATCACTACGGCCCAGGTGATCGAGGAGCTGATCGCCCTCGCCAAGGAGCTCGACGCCGCCACCAAGCGCGGCGAATCCCTGGGCCTCAGCGACGACGAAGTGGCCTTCTACGACGCCCTCGCCGCCAACGACAGCGCCGTGCAGGCCATGGGCGACGCCAAACTCAAAGTGATCGCCGCTGAACTGATCACCCAGGTGAAGAAGAGCGTGACGATCGACTGGACCCTGCGCGAAAGCGCCCGCGCCCGCATCCGCGTGATGGTGAAACGCATCCTCAACAAATACGGCTACCCGCCAGATCTGCAGGACGACGCGGTGAAGACCGTGCTCGCCCAGGCGGAACTGCTCTGCGCCCAGTGGGTGTGAGGAGCCTCACGAAGGCGGGTTTCCGGTAACCTTCGCCAGCACAGCTAACCTTGATCAAGCACGGTTGGGCCATGTCGGAGCAGGAACGCCAGCTTCAAGACCTCGAAAACCGGTTTCCGCCGGTCTCCGGTGAAGCTTTTGCCGCCGCGCGTGCTCAGGTCCTGGCCTCTGGGCAAAGCGTGTTGCAATCCGAAGGCGGTTTCATCGTCCGGGTTTTCCCTGACGGCCGGAAGCAGCGGCTCAGGCAGATTGAGGCCTCCACACCGGTGACGCCTGGAACCACCTTCACCATCCGGTGATCGCGGCCACGCCCAGGTTGCGGATGTTCGCCGGGCCGAATGGCTCGGGCAAGAGTGTGCTCAAGGCGGTTCTGCCCGCGCCCCTGCTGGGGGTGTACCTGAACCCGGATGAGATCGAGGCGAACATCCGCCAGAAAGGCTGGCTTGATCTGGGTGCCTTTGGTGTCAGCACCACAGCCGCTGAGCTTTTGCCGGCCTTCACCGGCTCGGAGTTGCTCCGATCTGCAGGGTTGCTGGAACCGGCTCGGCGGTTGCGGTTGGAGAGTGACCGGCTGGACTTTGCCGGCGTGGTGGTCAATGCCTACTTCGCCTCGGTGGTGGCGGATATTCTGCGCCAGCACCTATTGATGCGCCGGGCCAACTTCACCTGCGAAACCGTCATGTCCCATCCCGGCAAGGTGGTGCTCCTGGAGCAGGCTCAACGGCTTGGCTACCGCACCTATCTCTACTTCGTGGCCACGGATGATCCAGAGATCAATGTTTCGCGTGTGCGCAACCGCGTGGGGCTGGGTGGACATCCTGTGCCGGAAGACAAGATCATCAGCCGCTACCATCGCTCGCTTGCGTTATTACTGGAGGCCATCAAGCACACAAGCCGGGCCTACATCTTCGACAACTCAACCGACAGCTCCGACCCGAAGCTCGCCTGGATTGCGGAAATCACCGATGGACGGCAACTGGAGCTGAAGACAGATCGGATCCCCGCCTGGTTCAAGAGGGCGGTGATTGAGAAGATTGCTTGAGCCTGTCATGGACGAGCAGCCCTCGGCAGCCGACTTCAGAGCCATGATGTGCCGTATGGCTGATCCATCCGCCAGCAGTCGGGGCGACAGCTAGACCTCGCTCACTCCTTGAACGGTGAGGGCCGATCCATCAGCTCGCGCAGACCCTTCAGTGACAGTCCCGGACGTTGATTGATGCGCTCCCAGGCGTCGAGCGCCTCGGGGTCGAGGCGGAAGTCCTTGCGGTCGGCCAGTACCTTCTGAGCGGCCAGGCGCCGATTGCGGGCGCGGGTGCGAGGGGCGTCCATCGGCCTGATTTCTTGCGCATCAACCTGGGTTCTTGCCCATCAACCGTACGGCTTGATCCACCGGTGGCACTACCCAGTGCAGCCGCCCCCATCCCCTTGGCCACCCGCGCCGTCTACTCCTTCACCGGCTTCCCCGGCATGCCGGAGCGCCACCTCTACCTTCACCACGACGGCTACCCCACCGGCGCCGCCTGGCGTTTCGCCACAGCCTTGCGCCAGCGGCCGGAGCCCGCGGCCTTTGCGGCCGCGTTCCTGGCCAGCCAGCCCGGCGCCGAACCCCTGGCCGCCCCCGCGCAGGCCGCCGATGCCGAGTACCGCTATCGGGTGCAGCTGCTGGCCGGCGGCGGTGCGCTGCAGGTGCAGGCCTGGCGGCGGCTGCCGGGCGGCAGCACCTGGCAGCCCCGCTGCGGGCCGATGGCCCTGGAGTTGTTCATCCGGCGCTTTCTGCCCGGGGACCCGCTGTGAAGCGGCGGCAGACAACCAGCCGTACAGTAACGCGTACATGTCGGGAGACGAGCGGATGGACGCCATCACCTACACAACGGCCCGCGCCAACCTGGCGCAGACCATGAACCGGGTCTGCGCCGACCATGAGCCGCTGATCATTACCCGCAACGGACAGAAATCCGTGGTGATGATGTCCTTGGAGGACTTCAAAGCCCTCGAGGAAACCGCCTATCTCCTGCGGGTGCCTGAAAATGCCAGGCGTCTGCTTGAGGCGACGGCCAGCCTGGACGCCGGCCAGGGCCAGGAGCGGAGCCTCAGCGAATGAGGCTGATCTTCGCTGAGCAGGCCTGGCAGGACTGTCTCCATTGGCAGGCCACCGACAGGACACGGCTCAAGCGCATCAATGCCCTGATCAGGGAAACGTCTCGGACGCCGTGTGCGGGAACCGGCAAGCCCGAAGCCTTGAAACACGCCCTGGCTGGCTACTGGTCACGCCGGATCAACGACGAGCAGCGCATGGTCTACAAGGTCGACGGTGACGCTCTGCTGCTGGCCCAGCTTCGTTATCACTATTGACTTCGCTTCAGCCAGCGCCGCACCTGATCCGGCCAGTTGCCGGGTAAGTCGCCCGGGCGCAGGGTCGTGCTGGCCATCGAGGCCAGCAGGGGTGTGCCCCCCAGCCGCAGGCTGTCGCCCACATGCAGCACCACGGCCAGGCCGATCAGCAGCCAGGCCACCAGGTGCAGGCTGTAGGCCAGGTGGTGCAGCTGGCCGTCCCGCAGCCAGTCCTCCTGCATCAGCTTGCCGGTGGCCACCGCCAGCACCAGGGCCCCCA
>JBBQIH010000072.1:0-9754 GCA_038324725.1 Cyanobacteriota bacterium
GCGGCCAGTGTGGCCGAACCCTGGCTCGCCCAGGGGCAGCGCCGGTTGCCTCTGGTGTTTCCGATGGTGGCGGCGGCCGAGCCCCGCCGGCAGGCCTGGCATGACGCCGCCGACCGACTGGCCGCCGAGGTGGCGGGCGGGCGGGCGGTGGTGCTGCTCTGCGAGGGCGACGTGTCCCTCTTCGCCAGCAGCAGTTATGTGTTGCTGGCCCTGCGGGAGCGCCATCCTGCCCTGCCGGTGCTCCTGATCCCGGGCATCAGCGCCGTGGCGGCGGCGGCGGCGGCCGGGGCCTGGCCCCTGGCGCTGCAGCAGGAGGGGCTGCTGATCCGGCCCACCCCGGAGCAGCCCGCTGAGCTGGTGGAGTTGCTGGCCCAGGCGGCGGCCGGGGGTTGGGTGCTGGCCCTGCTCAAGCTGGGTGGCCGCTGGCCCTGGGTGCGCCCCCTGCTGGCCGAGCGGGGTCTGCTGGCCGACGCGCTGTTTGCCCAGCGGGTGGGCTGGCCCGATCAGCAGCTCTGTGCGGCGACCGAGGTGCCGGCCAACGAGGCGCCCTACTTCTCCCTGCTGCTGGTCCGGCAGGGGTGGCCGGCGGTGCTTCCATGACCGTTCGCGTTTCGCCTCGCCCTTGCCGCTGCCTTCTGCCGGGATGACCGCCTCCGGGATGGGCGCCACCGACTGGTTCGCCCTGCTTCACCCGGTGCTGATCATCCTGTTCGTCTATCCGGTGGTGGGAGCCACCATCCGGCTGGGGATCCTGGTGCGGGAACGCCGCCTCGACATCAATCCCCTGCCGCCGACGGTGGGGGTGGAGCACACCGATCACGGCCGCTGGGTGACCTCGGGTGTGGTGGTGGCCGTGCTGATCGCCATGGCGGCCACCTACGCCAGGGGGGGCGCCGCCGGCAGCGGCAGTTCGGGTGCGGCGCTGCTGCTGGCCGGGGTGGGGTGCCTGGTGAGCTGCGTGGCCCTGTGGCGGGCCAAGGGTGCCTGGCTGCGGGCCGGATTTGCCCTGATCTGCTGGCTCGGGCTGCTGACCCTGGGAAGCCAGCCCGCCCTGTGGCACCTGGGCCGCAGTCCCTTCGATGGCTCGGTGTGGGGGTCCCACTACTGGAGTGGGGTGCTGCTGTGCGGCCTGCTGCTGTTCGCCATGGCGGCCGCCCCCGAGACCCTGCGCTCCCCCCGGATGCGGCGGCTGCACGTCAGCGCCGCCTTCCTGACGGCCCTGCTGCTGGCTGTGCAGGCCATCAGCGGCAGCCGGGACCTCCTGGGCATGGCCCTGGGCCAGTGATCTCCAGCTCCGCCCGGTGTAGCAGCTCCAGGGCAGTGTTCAGGTCTGGCGCGACCATGAGGGCCTGGCGCAGCCGGGCCGCTCCGGCGAAGCCCTGGCAGGTCCAGCCCAGGTGCTTGCGGGCGATCAGCAGCCCCTGATCGCCGCGGGCGGCCACCAGCGCCTCCAGGTGCTCCCTGGCCAGGGCGATCCGGGCGCGGCTGTCCGGCTCGGGGGGCAGGATCCGGCCGGCGAGGGCTGCGGCGATGCGCCCTACCAGCCAGGGCTGCCCCAGGCTGCCCCGTCCCACCATCACCCCGTCGGCGCCGGTGACGGCCAGGCAGCGCAGGGCCTCCTCCGGGCTGGTGATGTCGCCGTTGGCGATCAGTGGTATCCGCAGGGCCGCCTTCACCCGTCCGATCGCCCCCCAGTCGGCCCGGCCGGAGAAGCCCTGTTCCCGCGTGCGGCCGTGCAGGGTCAGGGCGCTGGCGCCGGCGTTCTGCAGGGCCAGGGCGAAGCCCACCGGATCGGCACTGGCCCCGCACCAGCCCAGCCGGGTCTTCACCGTCACCGGCAGCCGCACCGCCGCCACCACCGCCGCGACGATCCGCAGGGCCAGGTCGGGCTGGCGCAGCAGGCCGCTGCCACCGCCCTTGCGGGCGATCTTGCGCACCGGACAACCCATGTTGATGTCGATCAGCCAGGCCCCGGCGGCCTCGGCCCGGCGGGCCGCCTCCGCCATGGCCTCGGGCCGGTGGTCGAACAGCTGCACCCCGACGGGGCCAGGGTCCTGGTCGAGGGCAGCCATCTTGCCGCCGCCGTGGCCCAGCTCCAGGGCCGTGGCGTTCACCATCTCGGTGAACAGGAGCGCCTCGGGGGCCCAGCGACGCACCAGACCGCGGAAGATCCCGTCACTCACCCCGGCCAGGGGCGACTGCAGCACCCGGCAGGTGAGCAGCCTGTCGGTGCCGTTGCCGCCCAGGCGCAGGGGGCCGGTGGGGCAGGGATGGCTGGAGGGCGTGGGCATGCTGGGGTCAGTCTCGGATGTCAGCTGCCGCCTTGGACTCCTCCGCCGTCCCCGCCACCGCCTCCCCCCCCGAGCCCACCGCCGCCCCTGGGCCGTTTCCGCTCAGCCGCCCCTTGCTGGAGGCGGTGCTGGACGACCGCACCAGTGATCACTTCGTGTGCCGGTTGATCTGGTCGCGGCTGGGCTACGGCCCCGACGCCGAGGGCCTCCGCTGGCAGGCCGGACCCGACACCCCGCCGGCCTGGGCCGAGGCCTTTCCCCTGGCGCCGGAGCTGATCGCCGAACGCCCGGCGAGCGTGCGGCTCACGCGCTCGATTCCTCCCCAGCACAAGCAACTGCTCAAGCAGCAGCTGGGTTTCGCCGGCTATCGCATCGGCGGCCTCTACCCCCGCCGCACCCGGCGCGCCACGGCGGTGAACTGGTTGCTGGCCCACCTGGCCGAGCGGGGGGAACCGCTGCCGGACACAGGGCCGCTGCCGGAGCTCCTGGATCCTCCCCGCGATCCGGTGGCCGGCCACCCTGGCGATCTGCCGGTGGGTGGAGTCGACGGTCCCTCTGTAGGGTCTATGTAACGCATCCGTCGTAAGGAATAAGTCAGATTGGCGCTACCCGTCGTCGCCGTGATCGGACGCCCCAACGTGGGCAAGTCCACCCTGGTCAACAGGCTCTGCCGCAGCCGTGAGGCCATCGTTCACGACCAGCCCGGTGTGACCCGGGACCGCACTTACCAGGAGGGCTTCTGGGGCGACCGCACCTTCCGGGTGGTGGACACCGGCGGTCTGGTGTTCGATGACGACAGCGAATTCCTGCCCGAGATCCGGGAGCAGGCCAACCTGGCCCTGGCCGAGGCCTCGGTGGCCGTGGTGATCGTGGACGGCCAGCAGGGAGTCACCGCTGCCGATGAATCCATCGCCGAGTGGCTGCGCGGCCAGTCGGTGCCGGTGCTGCTGGGGGTGAACAAGTGCGAATCCCCCGACCAGGGCCTGGCCATGGCGGCCGACTTCTGGGGCCTGGGCCTGGGCGAACCCCACCCCATCTCCGCCATCCACGGCGCCGGCACCGGCGACCTGCTCGACCGGGTGATCAGCTTCCTGCCGGCCACCAACGAGACGGAGGGGCCCGAACCGATCCAGCTCGCGATCATCGGCCGCCCCAACGTGGGCAAGTCGAGCCTGCTGAATGCCATCTGCGGCGAGAACCGGGCCATCGTCAGCCCGATCCGCGGCACCACCCGCGACACCATTGACACCACCCTTGAGCGAGAGGGTCTCCCCTGGAAGCTGATCGACACCGCCGGTATCCGGCGCCGGCGCAGTGTCGATTACGGCCCGGAGTACTTCGGCATCACCCGCAGCTTCAAGGCGATCGAGCGCAGTGATGTCTGCGTCCTCGTGATCGATGCCCTCGACGGCGTCACCGAGCAGGACCAGCGCCTGGCGGGCCGGATCGAGGAGGACGGCCGCGCCTGTGCGGTGGTCGTCAACAAGTGGGACGCCATCGACAAGGACAGCCACACCATGAGCGCCATGGAAAAGGAGCTGCGCGCCAAGCTCTACTTCCTCGACTGGGCGCCGATGCTGTTCACGTCCGCCCTCACCGGCCAGCGGGTCGAGAGCATCTTCGCCATCGCCGCTGTCGCGGTGGAGCAGCACCGCCGCCGGGTGAGTACCTCGGTGGTGAACGAAGTGCTGCAGGAGGCCCTGCGCTGGCGTTCGCCCCCCACCACCCGCGGCGGCCGCCAGGGCCGGCTTTACTACGGCACCCAGGTGGCGACACGCCCCCCCAGCTTCACTCTGTTCGTCAACGACCCCAAGCTGTTCGGCGACACCTATCGCCGCTACGTCGAGCGCCAGATCCGCGAGGCCCTGGGCTTTGAAGGGTCGCCGGTGCGTCTGTTCTGGCGCGGCAAGCAGCAGCGCGACGCTGAGAAGGAGCAGGCTCGCCATCAGAGCCGGGGCGGCTGAGATTGATGGTCGGGGACTTGGCCTGAATGGACTGGTTGCGGCAACTGCCGATCGGGCAGTACGTCGATGACGGCGATGCTCGTGGCGAGGGTGGCGGCAGCTGGCTGAAGCGGCTGGATCCGCGGGTGAAGCTGGTCTGGACGGTGGCGTTCCTGGTGACGCCGATCCTGGCCGGACCGCTCTGGCGCCTGGCCTTGGTGGGACTGCTGTTGCTGATTACCGCTGTCAGTGGCCTGCCCTGGCGCCTCTGGCGTCGCAGTCTGCCGCTGCTGATCGCCCTTGCGCTGCTGGTGGGACTGCTGAGCGCCCTGTTGCCGGCCGGTGGGGGGGCGCCAGCCAGCCTCCAGCGTCCCCCCGGCGAGCTGCGATTGGTCCCCGGATCTCCCGGTGCCGCGGCCCCGTCGCGGGCCGGCCTTCCCTGGGAGCTGGTGCGCTGGGGCCCTGTGATGGCCGGCCCCCTGGAGCTGGGCCCCCTGGTGGTGACACGCCGCTCCGCCGAACTCGGCATCAATGGCGCCACCCTGCTGTTCACCGTCATCCACAGTGCCAACCTGCTGCTGCTCTCCACTCCGCCCGAGGAACTGGTCTGGACCATCTCCTGGTGGCTGGGTCCCCTGAAGGCGCTGGGCTGGCCCGTGGAGCGCCTCGGCTTCACCCTGTTACTGTCCCTGCGCTTCCTGCCCCTGGTGCAGGAGGAGCTGCAGAACCTCCTGCGCTCGATCGCCACCCGGGCGGTGAATCTGCGCCGATTGGGTTGGAAGGCCAGTCTGGGGCTGGTGCTGGCCGTGGGGGAGCGCCTGCTGGCCAATGTGCTGCTGCGCTCTGAGCAGGGGGCCGAGGCCCTGATGGCACGGGGCGGACTGTGGCTCCCCCCCGACCGCCTGCATCAGCCGGCGGCCACACCCAGCGGCGCCAGCCTGGCGGCGGCGCTGGCCCTGGTGGGCCTGCTGGCGCTGCGCTGGAAAGTCGGTGCCCTTTAATGGCCCCATCCTGCAGGGAGACGTGAGCACGGAGCGCTATCTGAACCACCCCACCTTTGGGATGCTTTATCGGGTAGCGCCGGTGGCAGAGAGCCGCGACCTCTATGCCACCCTCTACGCCCAGCGCATCTTCTTCCTGGTCACGCTCCAGGAGCGGGGGGCCCATTTCGAGGTGATCCCCCTGATGGATGCCCGCCACTTCGCCGAGCAGAACCTGGTCCGCTGCCGCCGTGAGGGGCTCGAGGTCCAGGCCCGCTGGCGCCAGCTCTTCGACCAGACCTTCATCTGATGGCGGAGGCGTCGCCGGAGGCGGCGGAAATGATCGGCTCCACCCTGGAGCAGCGGCTGCAGGCCTTCCGGGAGGCGCTACCCGCCACCACCCGGCTGCTGGCGGTGTCGAAGGGCCATCCAGCCGATCTGGTGCGTCAGGCGGCCGCCTTGGGCCAGCGAAGCTTCGGGGAAAGCCGGCTGCAGGAGGCCACCGCCAAGCAGGAGGCCCTGGCCGACCTGCCCGATCTCGACTGGCATTTCATCGGCCGGCTGCAGGCCAATAAGGCCCGCGCCGTGCTGCGCCGCTTCAGCACGATCCATTCCGTCGACAGCCTGGAGCTGGCCCAGCGGCTGCAGCGGATCGCCGCCGAGGAAGGGCGCTCCCCGGGGATCCTGCTGCAGGTGAAGTTCCGCCCCGACCCGGCGAAGACCGGGTTCGACCCTGCCGAGGTGCGTGCCCTGGGGGCCGACCTGGAGCGCCTGCAGCCCCTGCGTTGTCTTGGACTGATGACCATCGCCCCGGTGGGTCTCACCCCTGAGGCCCGCCTGGAGCTGTTCCGGGAGTGCCGCGATCTGGCCGACGGGCTGGGCCTCCACGACTGCTCGATGGGGATGAGCGGCGACTGGCGTGAGGCCGTGGCGGCCGGCAGCACCTGGGTGCGCCTCGGCAGTGTTCTTTTCGGAAGTCGCCCAATCCAGTCTTGAATGGGCGTTCGGATCTTGCCGGCTTGGATGTGGGACGCTATTCAAGGCCAAGCATCCTTCCCGAGGTCGACTCAGTGTCGTTGTTCTCCCGCCTGCGTGCCGTCGTCTCCGGTGACGACTATCTCGATGGCGACTTCGACGACGAACTGGACTACGACCCGGGCGATAGCACCACCACCACCGCCGCCTCCACGGCCACCAGAAACCCCGGAGCCCTGGCGCTGAGCACGGATTTTTCCACCGACGATCCCTTCGCCGGAACCAACGTCATCGGCATGCCTGGGATCACCAGTGCCGTGGCCGAGGTGTGTCTGATGGAGCCGCGCAGCTTCGACGAAATGCCCCGCGCGATTCAGGCCCTGAGGGAGCGCAAGACCGTCATCCTCAATCTCACGATGATGGAGCCGGATCAGGCCCAGCGCGCTGTCGATTTCGTGGCTGGTGGCACCTTCGCCATCGACGGCCACCAGGAACGGGTGGGCGAAAGCATTTTCCTGTTCGCCCCCAGCTGCGTCACGGTCACCACCGCCGGTGGTGAGGATGCCGCCTCCCCCACCGTGGTCTCCGGGCGCACCGGCCCGGTCGACGACCAACAAGAGGCTGCCCCGAGCCCCGCCTGGGGCCGCTCGGATGCCATGGTCTGACACCTTCGGGATCGTGGGCCTGGGCCGGATGGCCCGGGCCCTGCTCCTGCCCCTGCTGGACAGCGGTCTGGTCGCGCCCTCCACTGTCAGGGCGGCGGTGGCCACGGAGGCCTCAGCTGAGCAACTGACTGACGAGCTCGGCGTCCAGGTCTCCACCGACGCTGCCCAGGCCTGGTCGGCCTCAATCGTGCTGCTGGCGGTCAAACCCCAGCAGATCGAAGCGGTGGCCCCGGCAGCGGCTGAGGTGGTCCCACCCAGCCGCGAGCCCCTGCTGATCTCCGTACTGGCGGGGGTGCCGCTGCGACGCCTTCAGGCCCTGTTCCCTGGCCGGGCCTGCGTGCGGGCCGTTCCCAATGCCCCGGCCTTGGTGCGGTCCGGTCTCACCGGTCTGAGCTGGGGTGAGGGAGTCAGCGAGGGTCGCCGCCAGGTGGTGCGCCAGCTGTTCGCCCAGGTGGGGGAGGTGCTCGACCTTCCCGAGCCCCAACTCGATCCCTTCCTGGCCCTCACCTCCTCCGGCCCGGCTTTCCTGGCCCTGGTGGCCGAATCCATGGCCGATGGGGCGGTGGCGGCGGGCTTGCCCCGGTCGCTGGCCAGCCATCTGGCCCACCGCACGATGGCGGGCACGGCGGCCCTCCTTCAAGGCCAGGAGCTGCACCCCGGCGCGCTCAAGGACATGGTGACCAGCCCCGCCGGTACCACGGCCGCCGGCCTGCGGGAGCTGGAGCGGGCCGGGCTGCGTTCCGCCCTGATCGAAGCCGTGCTGGCGGCTGCAGAGCGCAGCCGTCAACTGGCCTGAACCCTTTCAGGGCAGCGCCCCGACCCAGCCCGTTCAGCTGCGGCCGGCCCCCAGCTTCGGTTCGGTGCCGGCCATCAGCCGCTGCAGGTTGCTGCGGTGGCGCCAGAGCACCAGCGCTGTGGTGAGCAGGGCCAGGCTCAGGTAGGCCGGCCGCAGTCCGGAGGCGCCGAAGGAGCCGAGCATCAGCAGCGGCAGGGACAGGGCCGCCACCACGCTGGAGAGCGACACGATCCGGCTGAGGCTCAAGGTGGTGAGAAAAATGCCGAAACAGGCCAGTCCCACGGGCCAGGTCAGGCCCAGCAGCATGCCCAGGCCGGTGGCCACCGCCTTGCCGCCTTTCCAGCCCAGCCACAGCGGCCAGATGTGGCCCGCCAGGGCCGCCAGGCCCGCCGCTACCACCCCCCAGTCGCTGGCGGTGCTGAAGTCCCCGAGGGGTTGCAGCACCGCCTTGGCCAGCAGCACGGCCGCGGTGCCCTTCAGCACGTCGAGCAGGAACACCGCCAGCGCCGGACCTTTGCCCAGCACCCGCAGCACGTTGGTGGCACCGGTGGAGCCGGAGCCCTCCTGGCGCAGGTCAATGCCGGCGAGCCAGCGGCCCGCTAGCCAGCCGAAGGGAATCGAGCCCAGCAGGTAGCCCGCCGGCAACAGGAGCAGATCGGGGAGGAAGGCCATGGGAGAAGGAAAGGGGTGCGCGCCGGGCCCACCGGTTTTGAGAAGGGTCAGTAAAGATCGGCTTCGGCGTCGATCTCACCGGGACTGGCCGCGAAGGCCAGCCACAGGGGGAACTGCAGGATCGGAATCTCGATCACCTGCTCGGCTGCATCGATCACGATGAAGGGCAGCTCGCCCCGTTCCTCGAGCCGGTCGGCCCGCTCGATCAGGGCATCGGGGCGCTCGAACAGCACGATGCCGCTGGCGGGGCCGAAGTCGTCACGGCTGAGCCCCAGGCAGTCCTGCAGTCCCCGGCGCCATTCTCCCAGCCGCTCCGGCTGGCTGGCCAGGACCAGGGTCTGGAAACGCTCGCCGTAGAGCTCCCCCAGGATGGCGATCGCCGCCGCCGCCGCCAGGGCGTTGCGGCTGCGGCTGCCGCCGCTGGCCTGGGCGCCCCTCCCCCCCTGGGAAAGGAACCAGTCCTCCAGCCTGGTGGCGGCCGAGGTCTCCAGGGTGCGGCGAAGCTTCCAGGGATCGGCGTAGAAATCGGGCTGGCCGCCGAACTGCCCCAACCGTTCCCGGATCAGGTCAGCATCGTCGCTGAACAGGCCGGCGGCGGCGGGGGCCACGGCGGCCTCCCGGGCGTCGCCGCTCTCCAGGCCGCCCGGTGTCTGATCGAGGGGGGAGGGCTGCACCACCAGCGGTTGGACCACCAGCTCCATCTGCTCGGCCGCGGCGGCCAGATCCTGCAGGGCCCCCACCAGGTACTCCTGGAAGCCCTTGAGCCGCCGGGCGATGGCATCCGACTGGCCGGCGAAACTGCCGGCGATCTCCTGGTTGATCTGCTGCCGACGGGTCTCCAGCTGGCTGATCTCCCCCAGGAGTTCGTCACGGCGTTGCCTCAGCTCCGTCAGGGCCAGGTTGATCAGATCCCCATCACCTGTGGCGGGGTCCTGGGGGGTGGGTTCCGCTGGGTTGGTGGCGGGCGGTTCGGGTTGGTCGCTCATGGCAGGAAGGGAAGCAAGGCAGCGGGGGGATTCAGGAGGGAGCGTGGGGAGCGGGGTTGGCGGGTGGCAGGCGGAGCTCCAGCTGCTGCCGCAGGGCCGTGGCGTCGAACAGCATCGGCAGCAGATGGAAGCTTTTCTCCTCCCGGAAATAGAACAGCACCGGCAGGGCCGGCCACCAGACCCGCCAACCGATCCAGGCGTCGTAGGGGAAGCAGCGGATCACGGTGTCGCGGCGGGCCACCAGCAGGGCCTCCGGCGCGAAGCGCAACCGCAGCAGGGCTGTCTGCAGCAGCAGGAACAGCCCCATCACGCCCGTCCCCAGGGCCAGCCAGACAACGCCACCCCAGAGCGGCCGCAGGCCCAGCGAGGCGGCCGCCAGCAGCAGCACTCCAAGCGGTACCAAGAAGCGGGGACGGAGAACCACCTCGTCAGCGGCGCTGTCCGGG
>JBBQIH010000073.1:0-9737 GCA_038324725.1 Cyanobacteriota bacterium
GGGGCCATGGGGGTCGGGTGCCCGGGGGAGGAGGGCCATACTGCCGTGCGTCCCGATGGGCAGTGCCCCGCCGCCATGGCCCGATCCCTGCGCCGGATAGCCCTGATCGTGGGGGCGGCCACCGCCCTCAGCAAGGTGGCCGGTCTGGTGCGTCAGCAGGTGATCGCCGCCGCCTTCGGCGTGGGGGCGGCCTACGACGCCTACAACTACGCCTACGTGCTGCCGGGCTTCCTGCTGATCCTGCTCGGCGGCATCAACGGACCGTTTCACAGCGCCATGGTGAGTGTGCTGGCCCGGCGGCCGCGCCACGAGGGTGCCCATGTGCTGGCCAGCATCAACACCCTGGTGGGGGCGGGGCTGATTGTCGTCACGCTGCTGTTGCTCGTGGCCGCCGATCCGCTCATCGATCTGGTGGGTCCCGGCCTGGATCCGGAGCGCCATGCCCTGGCCGTGCTCCAGCTGCGCTGGATGGCGCCGATGGCCCTGTTCGCCGGTCTGATCGGCCTCGGCTTCGGCGCCCTCAACGCCGCCGACGTGTTCTGGCTGCCCTCGGTGAGCCCGCTCCTGTCCAGCGTTGCCGTCATCGGCGGCATCGGCCTGCTCTGGTGGCAGCTGGGCAGCAGCATCACCCTGCCCGCCACGGCGGTGATCGGCGGCGTGGTGCTGGCCGCCAGCACCACGGTGGGGGCGGTCCTGCAGTGGTTGATCCAGCTGCCGGCGCTGGCGAAGGAGGGTCTCAGCCGGCTGCAACTTGTCTGGGACTGGCGCGATCCCGGCGTGCGGGAAGTGCTGCAGGTGATGGCTCCGGCCACCCTCTCCTCCGGCATGCTTCAGATCAATGTGTTCGTGTCGCTGTTCTTCGCCTCGGGCATGCCGGCGGCGGCGGCCGGCCTGGGGTACGCCAACCTGCTGGTGCAGACGCCCCTGGGCCTGCTCTCCAATGTGCTGCTGGTGCCGTTGCTGCCGGTGTACGCCAGGCTCACGGCGCCGGAGGACCGGCCCGAGCTGATCGGCCGCATCCGCCAGGGCCTGATGCTCTCCAACGCCACGATGCTGCCGCTGGGGGCGCTGATGGTGGCGCTGGCGGTGCCGATCGTGGCGCTCATCTATCAGCGCGGCGCCTTCGACCGCAGCGCCGCCGATCTGGTGGGCCAGCTGCTGATGGCCTACGGCATCGGCATGCCGGCCTACCTGGGCCGGGACGTGCTGGTGCGCGTGTTCTACGCCCTTGGTGACGGCAACACCCCGTTCCGCTGGTCCCTGGGCGGGATCGGCCTCAACGCCCTGTTCTGCTGGGCCTTCACTGGCGGCCCCACCCCTGCCTGGGGGAACCAGCTGCCGATGCTCAATGCCGGCGCTGCCGGCCTGGTGCTGGCCACCGTGGCGGTGAATCTGATCACCTGCACCGGGCTGCTGCTGGCCCTGAGCCAGCGGCTGGGGGGCTTGCCCCTGCGGCTCTGGGCCGCCGACAGCGGCAAGCTGCTGCTGGCCGCGGTGGCTGGAGGAGCGGCCTGCTGGTGGCTCTCCATGCAGGTGGCCTGGCCCCCGGGCCTGGGGGGGCTGCTGCTGCAGAACGTGCTCTGCGGCGGTCTGGCGGTGGGCCTTTACGGACTGCTGACAACCCTCGCCGGCGTGCCGGAGGCCCGCCAGTTGCTGCAGCTGGTGCGCCGCCGCTCCTGAGGGGCCTTGCGGTCGTGGGTGGTGCTGAGCGGGTCTAGGAAAGTTTCACCTGGCGGTCCTCGCGGACCTGGACGGGAATCTCCAGATGGGAGCGACCGATCATCTTCGGGCCATCGATCGAGACGATCCTGGCTTCGATGCCGAAATCCCGGAAAGCCGTCTCCAGTTCCTGGATCAGGGCCTTCTCGACCTGGGCCTCCGCATCGACCACCTTGCCGATCAGACGCCCGCCGAGCCTGCCGATGCGCTGCCGCACCACGTCGCGGGCATTGGTGACTTCGATGACCAGCACGACCCGCCTGCGTGGGGCGTCACCTTATCGGCAGACAGGCCTTCCAGCAGTGGATGTCAGCAAAAGGGTTGCAGCACGTCTTCGAGATCCCTCAGCTGGCCGGCGGGCACCAGTCGCGCCAGGGGCAGGCGCGTAGCCCCGCCGCCGATCGGCACCTGCACCGCCTCCAGGGCCTGGCGGGCACAGACTTCGGCGCCCTGGTCGAGCCGGGCGGCGCATTCGATCGCCAGGGTCTGGGCCAGGCCCGCATCGCCCAGATACAGATGCCAGCCGGCCACCTGCACGTACAACCGATCCGCAATCGCCCGGCTGAGTTCCTCGAGGTCGGCGACGGCAAGCGTCATGGCTGGGGTTGGGGGCGTTGCAGCACCACCACGCTGCCATGGAGCAGCAGCAGCCCGGCCCAGCCGACCGTGAGCCATCCCAGGTGGGACCAGGGATGGCGCATCCCCTGGATGAACCAGAGGCCGCTGTTCACGGCGGCGAACAGGGCGGCGTGGAGCGTGAGATTCACGATCCGCGCGAAGTGGCGATAGGTGGGATCGTCGGGATCAGCAGGCCCGTACCAGCGAATCGGCATGGTGGGAAAGTCCGCCGCAGGCGGTGGTGGCGCTCTGGCTCGGACCCTATCGGGGCGGGGGCGGCAGGGGCGTTGTTGACGGATCGGCACCCCATGGGGTGAGAATGACCTGGCAGGCGCTTGTAGCTCAGCGGATTAGAGCATCTGACTACGGATCAGAGGGTCGGGAGTTCGAATCTCTCCAGGCGCGTTCCATTTCTCACCGCCCTCCGGGGCGGTTTTTTTTTGGCCACTGGGCTGGCCCGCGCCCGGGGCCCGGCCAACCCAGCGCCGTTTGCCTACGATCGAGTCCACATTGAGTAGCTCCATGGCGGACCGAGCGGACCGAGCGGACCACGGCCAAGCGCCAACTTCTGCCTCCGGCATGGCGCCAACTTCTGCCTCCGGCATGGCGCCAATCGACAGCCCCCTGGCCAGCGGCGATCCGGCCATCGCCGCCCTGATCGAGAAGGAGCTGCGGCGCCAGCAGACCCATCTGGAGCTGATCGCCAGCGAAAACTTCACCTCAAGGGCGGTGATGGAGGCCCAGGGTTCGGTGCTCACCAACAAGTACGCCGAAGGCCTGCCCCACAAGCGCTACTACGGCGGCTGCGAGCACGTCGATATCATCGAGGACCTGGCGATCGAGCGGGCCAAGCAGCTGTTCGGTGCCGCCTGGGCCAATGTCCAGCCCCACAGCGGCGCCCAGGCCAACTTCGCTGTCTTCCTGGCCCTGCTCGAGCCCGGCGACACGATCCTGGGCATGGATCTCTCCCACGGCGGCCACCTCACCCACGGTTCCCCGGTGAACGTGTCGGGCAAGTGGTTCAAGGCCGTCCACTACGGCGTCGATCCCGAGACCCACCGGCTCAACTTCGACAGCATCCGCCAGCTGGCCCTGGAACACCGGCCGAAGCTGATCATCTGCGGCTACTCCGCCTACCCCCGCACGATCGATTTCGCCGCCTTCCGCGCCATCGCCGACGAGGTGGGCGCCTACCTGCTGGCCGACATGGCCCACATCGCCGGCCTGGTGGCCTCCGGGGTGCACCCCAGCCCCCTGCCCCATTGCCATGTGGTCACCACCACCACCCACAAGACCCTGCGGGGCCCCCGGGGTGGCCTGATTCTCTGCAACGACGCCGACTTCGGCCGCCAGTTCGACAAGGCCGTCTTCCCCGGCTCCCAGGGCGGCCCCCTGGAGCACGTGATTGCTGCCAAGGCCGTGGCCTTCGGGGAAGCGCTGCAGCCGAGCTTCCGCAGCTACAGCCAGCGAGTGGTGCGCAACGCCCAAGCCCTGGCCGAGCGGATCCAGGAGCGGGGCATCGCCGTGGTCTCCGGCGGCACCGACAACCATCTGGTGCTGCTCGACCTGCGCTCCATCGGTCTGACCGGCAAGCTGGCCGACCGCCTGGTGAGCGATGTCAACATCACCGCCAACAAGAACACGGTGCCCTTCGATCCGGAGTCCCCCTTCGTGACCAGTGGCCTGCGCCTGGGCAGCGCCGCGCTCACCACCCGCGGCTTCGATGCCGAGGCCTTCCGTGAGGTGGCCGATGTCATCGCCGATCGCCTGCTGCATCAGGACGATGCCGCCGTCGAGCTGCGCTGCCGGGAACGGGTGGCTTCCCTTTGCGGGCGCTTCCCCCTCTACGGGCGCCAACGTGAGCTTCAGCACGCCTGACGGACCCGTTCGCCCGTAACGTGGCGCCTACAGGTCCGCTGCTTTCCGGCCCGCCGTTGTGACCCTCGCCTACAGCCCCAACGCGGCGGCCTTGATCACGGCCACGGCGGCGGCCCTGCTCACGGCGCTGATCGTGCCGGTGGTCCGGCGGCTCGGACTGCGCTGGGGGCTGGTCGATCCGCCCGATGAGCGCAAACAGCACACCCTGCCCATGGTGCGGCTCGGTGGGGTTGGCATCGTGGCCGGCTTCAGCCTTTCGCTGGCCTGCACCTGGGCCTTCGGCGGCTTCGCCGAGCTGCCGCCGGACAAGGACCAGCTGATCTGGACCACCCTGGCGGGGGCCCTCTGCTATTTCGTCATCGGCCTGGCCGATGACCTGTTCGCCCTGCCCCCCCTGCCGCGCCTGTTCGGCCAGGTGCTGGTGGCAGCGGCGGTGTGGAACCAGGGCGTGCGCATCGGCAGCATCGACCTGCCGTTTGGCCTGGGGGACTCCCTCTCCTCGCTGCCCTTGCCGGAGGGGCTGAGCCTGCTGGCGACGGTGGTCTGGCTGGTGGGGATCACCAACGCGATCAACTGGCTCGATGGCCTTGATGGGCTGGCGGCCGGGGTGAGCGGCATCGCGGCCGTGGGGTTGCTCTCGGTGAGCTTCAGCCTCAGTCAGCCCGCCGCCGGCCTGCTGGCGGCGGCCCTGGCCGGCAGCTGTCTGGGGTTCCTGCGCCACAACTTCAACCCCGCCCGCATCTTCATGGGGGATGGCGGCTCCTACTTCCTCGGCTTCGCCCTGGCGGCGATCAGCATCGTGGGTCCGGCCAAGCGGCTCACCAGCGTCAGCCTGTTGCTGCCCCTGTTGATCCTGTCCCTGCCCCTGGCCGACATGTCGGCGGTGATCATGGGCCGGCTCAAGGCCGGCCGCTCTCCCTTCTATCCCGATCGCCGTCACCTGCACCACCGGCTGCTGCGGGCCGGTTTCAGCCATCGCCGCACCGTGGTGGTCATCTATGCCTTCACCCAGTGGCTGGCGTCCATCGCCCTGGTGCTGGCCAATGCCGAGATGCGTTTCCTCTGGCTGGCCCTGGCCACGGCGGTGCTGATCGCCGTGCTCGTGGTCTGCCGCCGGCAGATGCAGCAGGAGGCCAAGTGAACGGGTCCCCCGGCGGCGCCGGGGTGGAGGTGCTCTGCATCGGCACCGAGCTGCTGCTGGGCAACATCGTCAACGGCAATGCCCGCTGGCTCGCCGAACAGCTGGCGGCCCTCGGTGTGGTGCACCACCGCCAGCAGGTGGTGGGCGACAACCGGGAACGGCTGATCGAAGCGGTGCGCCAGGCCTCGGGCCGCTGCCGGGTCTTGATCACCACCGGCGGCCTGGGCCCCACCCCCGACGACCTCACCACCGAAGCGATCGCGGCGGCCTTCGGCGCCGATCTGGTGGAGCACGGCGAGATCTGGGCGGCGATCCAGGCCCGGATCACGGCCCGGGGCCGCAGTGTCGCCGCCAGCAACCGCAAGCAGGCCCTGCTGCCGCGTGGTGCCGCGGTGCTTCCTAACCCCACCGGCACCGCGCCCGGGATGATCTGGACGCCGGTGCCGGGGTTCACCGTGCTCACCTTCCCCGGGGTGCCCAGCGAACTGCGGGCGATGTGGGACGCCACTGCGGCGCCCTGGCTGCAACAGGCGGGCCTGGCGGGTGGGGTGTTCGCCAGCCGCATGCTGCGCTTCTGGGGCGTGGCCGAATCCGACCTGGCGGAGCGGGTGCAGGACCTGCTGGAGCTCGAGAACCCCACCGTGGCGCCCTATGCCGGTGCGGGGGAGGTGAAGCTGCGCGTCACGGCCAGGGCCGCCGATGGGGCCGCTGCCGCCGCGCTGCTGGCCCCGGTGGAGGCGGAACTGCGCCGCCGCGCCGGGGCCAGCTGTTTCGGCGCCGATGGCGACAGCCTCGCCTCGGTGGTGTTGGCGGAGTTGCGCCGCCGCGGCCAGACCCTGGCGGTGGCGGAGTCGTGCACCGGTGGCGGCCTCGGCGCGGCCCTGGTGGCGGTGCCGGGGGCCTCAGAGGTGTTTCTCGGTGGGGTGATCGCCTACGCCAACGCCGTGAAGCAGGACCTGCTGGGGGTGCCGGCCGAGCTGCTCGACGCGCATGGGGCCGTGAGCGACCCGGTGGCCGAGGCCATGGCGGCAGGGGCACGGCGCCTGACGGGGGCCAACTGGGCCGTTGCGGTTTCCGGAATCGCCGGGCCCGGGGGGGGCAGCACGGAGAAGCCCTTGGGGCTGGTGCACATTGCCATCGCCGGCCCTGATGGCTGCCGCAGCGAGGCGGTGCACTTCGGCAGTGGCCGCGAGCGGACCTGGATCCAGACGCTCACGGTGGGGGAATGTCTGAACCGCCTGCGGTTACGGCTGAACATTGCGGCCATCTGATCGGGTGCCATCGGAACATCTGCTGCCCCGGCCGCCAACGATCACGAATCCTGTGGCATGGACTTTTCCCCCCTGCCTGCCACTTTTCCCCCGAAAGGCGGGGGTTTTTCCACAGGCCGCAGGGGCCGGGTGGGAGCGGCCAGAGGGGTCCTCGTGGCTTGTTGCGGGAAAGGGCTTCCCCCCTTGACCGCACGCATCCCCGCAGGCAGTTCCGATCGCCGCCCCCGACCGGTGGCCGGGAAACCGCCCCCAGCCGTGATTCTCAGCGGCGGTCCCTTGGGACCGGTCCGGTGGGGCCCGCTTTGACGCCAGGGTGAGCCCCATGGCCTGATGGGGGGGACCGATGACCCGCGCCGCATGAGCCAGATCCCCGACCACGCTCCCAGGACCGTGAGCATCGAGAACCAGATGCCGGAGGACCTCTTCGAGGCCATGCGGGAGTTCATCCGGGTTCACCCCCAGTGGGACCAGTACCGGCTGATGCAGGCGGCCCTGGCCGGCTTTCTGTTCCAGCACGCCAGCCATGACCGGGCCGTGGCCCGCCACTACCTCGACGGCCTGTTCCGGCGGGAGCCTGCCCCGGCGGAGCAGACGCCTTCTAGGCTGATTTCAGACTGTCTCGATCCTTCCTCTTGAGCGCCGGCACCCTCTACGACAAGGTCTGGGAGTTGCACCGGGTCGCCGACCTGCCGGGTGGAGCCACCCAGCTGTTCATTGGGCTGCACCTGATCCATGAGGTCACCAGCCCCCAGGCCTTCGCCGCCCTGGATGATCTGGGCCTGTCGGTGCGCCACCCCGAGCGCACGGTGGCCACGGTGGACCACATCGTCCCCACCACCTCCCAGGCCCGCCCCTTCGCTGACCCCCTGGCCGAGGCGATGCTCGCCACGCTGGAGGGCAACTGTGCCCGCCACGGCATCACCCTGCATGGCCTCGGCAGTGGCCGCCAGGGGATCGTGCACGTGATCGCCCCCGAACTGGGGCTCACCCAGCCGGGCATGACCGTGGCCTGCGGCGATTCCCACACCTCCACCCACGGCGCCTTCGGCGCCATCGCCTTCGGCATCGGCACCAGCCAGGTGCGCGACGTGCTGGCCAGCCAGAGCCTGGCGATGGGCAAGCTCAAGGTGCGTCGGATCCGGGTGGAAGGGTCCCTGCAACCCGGCGTCTACGCCAAGGATCTGGTGCTGCACGTGATCCGGACCCTGGGGGTGAAGGGCGGCGTCGGCTATGCCTACGAGTTCGCCGGACCGGCGATCGAGGCCCTCTCGATGGAGGAGCGGATGACGCTCTGCAACATGGCCATCGAGGGGGGGGCCCGCTGCGGCTACGTCAACCCCGATGCCGTCACCTTCGCCTACCTCAAGGGGCGGCCCCACGCCCCCGCCGGGGAGGCCTGGGAGCGGGCCGTGGCCTGGTGGCGCTCCCTGGCCTCGGGCCCCGAGGCCACATTCGATGACGAGGTGGTGTTTGAGGCGGCCACGATCGCGCCCACCATCACCTGGGGCATCACGCCGGGCCAGGCCATCGGCGTCGATGAAACGGTGCCCACCCTCGAGCAGACCGAGAGCGATGAACGGCCGATCGCCGAGGAGGCCTACCGCTACATGGATCTGCGTCCCGGTGCGCCGATCGAAGGCTTGCCGGTGGATGTCTGCTTCATCGGCAGCTGCACCAACGGCCGCCTCAGCGATCTGCGGGCCGCCGCCGCCATCGCCCGCGGCCGCCAGGTGGCCGCCGGCATCAAGGCCTTTGTGGTGCCGGGCAGTGAGCAGGTGGCGGCCGCGGCCGAGGCCGAGGGCCTCGATGCGGTGTTCCGCGCCGCCGGCTTCGAATGGCGCGAACCGGGCTGTTCGATGTGCCTGGCCATGAACCCCGATCGCCTTGAGGGGCGTCAGATCAGTGCCAGTTCCAGCAACCGCAACTTCAAGGGGCGCCAGGGGTCGGCCACTGGCCGCACGCTGCTGATGAGCCCCGCCATGGTGGCGGCGGCGGCGGTGAGCGGCCACGTGGCCGATGTGCGCCGCCTGGTCGCGGCCCCGACGTCACCAGATCTCGAGCCCGCCAGCACCCGAGCATGAGCGCCACCCCTTTCCCGGCCGGACCGATCCAGCGCTGCGCGGGCCGCGCGGTGGTCGTGCCCGGCGACGACATCGACACCGACCGGATCATCCCGGCCCGCTACCTCAAGTGCGTCACCTTCGACGGGCTGGCGGAGGGTGTCTTCGCCGATGACCGCAGCGAGCGGGCCGGCGATCACCCCTTCGACCGGCCCGAGAACCAGGGCGCCGCGGTCCTCGTGGTGAACCGCAACTTCGGCTGTGGTTCCAGCCGCGAACACGCGCCGCAGGCGCTGATGCGCTGGGGCCTGCGGGCGGTGATCGGCGAAAGCTTCGCCGAGATTTTCTTCGGCAATTGCCTGGCCCTGGGGATCCCCTGCCTCAGCGCCGACCACGACGCCGTCCTGGCCCTGCAGGCCGCCATTGCCGCCCATCCCGGCGCCATGCTCCAGCTCGATCTCGAGTCACCCCGGGTGACACTCGATGCCGGTGGCGACGTTCAGGAGTGGTCGCTGAGCCTGCCTGCCGGCCCCCGCCGCATGCTGGTGAGCGGCGAATGGAATGGCACCGCCCAGCTGGTGGCCCATGACGACGAACTGCGGGCCACCGCCAGCCGGCTTCCCTACCTCACCGGTTTCGCAGCGGCCTAGAAGGGCCGCTGCAGGGCCCCCTGGGTGGGGTGGTAGGGGATGAAGGGGGTGCCGGGACCCTTGAAATTGAAGTCGTTGAGGCGCACCCGGATCCCACCCAGGCCGTCGTAGGGGCTGTAGTACACGCCGATTTCGTAGGAGCGCCGCTGCCAGCGCAGCTCCAGGTAGGAGCCCGTGACATCGCCGTAGAAGCCCGAATTGGGATCCACGTTGAAGCCGATGCCGCCGCTGAAGACCAGCGGCCCCACCAGCTGCTGGGACAGGCCGATGCCGACCGTGCCCAGGTCGACGGCGCGGTCGAAGTTGAGTGGGCTCTGGCCCTGGCGCAGGGTGATGCCGCCGGTGACTGTCAGCTGGGTGTAGTCGAGGAAGGGCTTCTCGAAGCGTCCCAGGGTGAGGG
>JBBQIH010000074.1:0-9558 GCA_038324725.1 Cyanobacteriota bacterium
CAGCTTGAGGGTGCCAGAAGAGGGCCGCAGCAGGCAGAGCAGTTGGTTGGCCGTGGTTGTCTTGCCACTGCCGGTGGCGCCAACGAAAGCCACACGGGAGCCGACCGGAATGGACATCGAGATGTCATGGAGGACATTCACATCGGAACCGGGATACCGATAACTGACGTTGCTGAGGCGGATCGCGCGCTTCGGCATCACCCCATCGGGAGAGGGGACCCCTTCGGAGCGGATGGTGAGACGACCCTCGGGCAGTTCGATCAGCTTCAGGGTTTCCTCCAGGTCAGGCAGTCCTGCCCGCAGGGAGGTGATGGCCCGGAAACTGTCCTGCAGGGGGGGGGTGAGCTTCAAGGAGGTCACCGCCACCGTGGCCAGAAATGGAATGATCTTCAGCAGAGCGCCCGGATCCGGATTGGACAGCAGTGGCAACATACCCGCCGCGAAGATCATCGTGATCCCGAGGGGTTCGATCAACGCCCGTGGAGTCTCCGGCAGGACATCAGCCTTCCAGATGAAGGGAATGGTCTCCCGACCGGCCTGCTGATAATGGCGCTCAAAGTAGGGCTCCGAACCGGTGAGCTGAACATCCAAGATAGTTCGCATCGATTCCGAAAGAATCGAATTGGTTCGCATCTCAAGCAGAATCCTCTGCCGTGCCGCAAAGCGCAGGAAGGGGGTGATGGCGGTGGAGATCAGCAGATAACCGGCGAGAAGCCCAAGGATCAACCCCACGGCCAGCAACTTGCCGACGAGAAGCATGCCGGCAGAAAGCAGCGCGATCACGAACACGCCACTGGCCAGCTGCAGAAGCGGCAGCACGACAATGTCCGCAACACGCGACACATTGATCAGCACCTTGGCGGAGATATCTGATTTAGACTCACCCAGAAAATAGACATAAGGCTGAGCAATCAACTTGCGCTGCGCCATGTCAGAAAGATCACGCCAGATCGAAGCCTTGAGCCGCAGCTGGAAGGCCCGCAGCAGAAGTTTCGAGAGTGAGGAAAACCAGGCCGCCGCTACAAACGCCACCACCAGCACCACCACCTTGACGCGTGGATCTTCAGGGACCAGACCTTCCCAGGGGATGGAGGGGCGATTCTCACCGCCAACGACCACCGTGAACAGCCGGGCCACCAGAGCCACCACCACCAGATCGGCGATACCGGCAAGGATCGCCAGGGGGATCAGCCGAATCAACGCGCGCTTCCGGCGCCGCGGCAGTTGAGCCAGAAGTCGCGCCAAACTCCTGAAGGTTTGGCTTTTACGAAACATCTGGTCAGACTTTTGCGGGAATCGTACCCGTGCGCTCAGAAGGGCTGTCCCGGCGCCAGCCAGTCAATTCAGTGATCGCCACATGGTCCCAAAACGTCGCCGCCACTGGTCGCAGCGCAGGGCCAGCAAGGGGGGGGAACGCAGCGGCGACGCCCCCTCCAGCAGCAGGTGGCTCCAGTGGGCATCAATGGCCTCCAGGGCTGTGTGCCAGCGCTCCTGCAGCAGAGGCTCGCTGCAGGCCTCCAGCAGGCTGGAGAGCCGCGCCGGCGGCGGCAGCCACGCCGCCGGATCAGCCACCGCCGCCTGAATCCGCTCCAGATCGTTCTCCAGGCTGCCGCAGCCGATCTGGTGGCCCACCACCCCCGGGTCAAGGCTGTCGGCCAGGGCATGGTTGAGGCTGCTGAACACCACGCAGCCGCAGGCCAGGGCCTCCAGTGGCGGCAAGCCAAACCCCTCGCTCACCCCTCGGCCGCGCCAGTAGTCGGCGGAGTCGTACAACACCACGGCCGCGCTGTTGAACAGATCGGTCAGATCGTCCACCCAGCCGCTCTGGACCTCGACCCGCAGCCCTCGGCGGCGCAGGGCCGGCACCAGATGCTGCAGGACATAGCGACTGCTCTTGCGCTGCTGGACCAGCACGTCGATGGGCCGGCCGCAGCCGAGGGGTGCCGCCCGGTTGCCCCGCTCCAGCCACTTGGGCTGCAACGCATTGGGCACCAGGAACAGGGGGTTGCGGGGAGCCCGGTCGCCCCAGTAGCCGAGGGTGTTGCGGCTGACGGCCAGCACCGGCACCCCGGGGGGCAAGGAAAACCCATAGCCGCTGCTGTGGGCGTGATACGCCACCGGGCGCCCCCGCAAGCGGCGCAACTGGCCGGGCACATCGAAGCCCCAGCTCACGATCCAGAGGGCCTTCCCCGGCGGCGGCTCCCTGGCCAGCAGATCATCGAGGAAAGGGTGGTCGGCCTCGCGTTTCCGGTAGGTGACCACCTCGGTGGGCGCCAGCTGGGCGGTCAGCCGGGCCGTCTGCAGCTCCACCAACAACCCACCGCAACGGAAGCGGCCGGTGGTGCCGGGGAGCAGGAAACGGATCGGACGCACGCGGATCGGGGTGGCGGCGGCCGCCGAAGGCCTGGGAAACCTAGGCGGGCACGGCCTCGGTGCTGCCGCTGCGGCTGCGGCGGGTGAGGAAGCCGAACAGCACCTTGCCGATCGCAGCCACAAGGTTGCCTTCCAGTTCCTGGAACATCTTCATGTTGCAGTGGAAGGCTTCGTTGGCCTCGGCCACGATCCGGTCGGCCATGGCCTGATCGATGGGCAGGCTGTCGAGGGTGAGCCGGTAGGTGGCCTTGAAGGCCTTCTCGTCGTCGATGGCGTCAAATTCGTAGAAGCGCAGGCCATCGTGCTCACCCAGATGCATCGCTTTCTGGGCGATGTTCTTGAGGATCTGGCCACCGGACAGATCGCCGATGTAGCGGGTGTAGTGGTGGCCGACGAGCAGCTCGGGAGACTCCCTGGCCACCTGGTGCAGGCGGGCCACGTACTCCTGGGCACCGGGGGTGGCGCGGATCTGCTGCCGCCAGTCGCCACCGAAATAGAAGAGCAGATCCTGCTCAAGGGACTCGCGGCGATTCAGGGCCGGTGAGGCGATCGGACCGACGACGGGGTGGTCTGTCAGCTTGCCGATCTCCTCTTCCATGGCGCTGTAGACGAACCACAGGTCGGCCACCAGGGTGCGGTAGCTGACCTTGTCGACGACTCCCTTGAGGAAACAGCTCACGAAACCGGTGTTCTCGGCCATCGTGTGGGCTTTCTTCGTTCCCTCACGGAGTTGGGAAGCAAGGGGGACGGGCATGGGATCGAAAGGCTGCGCGGGCAGAGGATCCAAGGTAGGTGGGGCCTTCAAGAGGAGGCGGCAAGGTTGCGAAGGATTACGCGGCCCGCGTCCCACGGGCGGCCACATCGCCGAAGAGATCAAACAACTCACGGCAGACCTGCTGGAGCGAGGACACAACCTCCACGGAGGGAAGATGGGAGCCCGAGGGCTGCCAGTCCCCCACCGTGGCCAGACGCCAGCGTTCTGATTCATAGGTGAGACCCCGGATCAGCACCCCCAGCAGCCGGGGGCGTTCACAGGATCCGGCCGGGGCCCGCTCCAGCCGCAACTGCACCAGCAGCGAGCGGCACTGCAGACGGGGGCTCCAGCCGGGGAAGTGGAAGGAGAGATCCAGCGTTTCCCGCTCATCGAAGGCACGGGTGAGGGGATCGTCGCGCCAGGGAGTGAGGTTGGCCCGGGCGGCGGGGAAATGCAGCCGGAAGTGACCCACCACCGCGGCGATGGCGGCAGCCAGTTCCACCGATCGGGCCTGGTCGGCCGCATTCATGCCGTTTCCCCTGAGCAGAAAGCCAATGTGTTCGAAACCTAGGCTCATCAGCGCGTTCCGTGCCGACTCCATGGCCACATACGAGAAGCTCACCGTCCCAGCCAGCGGCACGGCGATCCGGTTCGAGGGCGGCCAGCCGATCGTTCCCAATGACCCGATCATTCCCTTCATCCGCGGCGATGGCACCGGCGTGGACATCTGGCCCGCCACCCAGCGGGTGCTGGATGCGGCCGTGGCCAAGGCCTACGGCGGCGAGCGCCGCATCGAGTGGTTCAAGGTGTACGCCGGCGATGAGGCCTGCGAGCTCTACGGCACCTACCAGTACCTCCCCCAGGACACCCTGACGGCGATCGAGGAGTTCGGCGTGGCCATCAAGGGCCCGCTCACCACCCCGATCGGCGGCGGCATCCGCTCCCTCAACGTGGCCCTGCGTCAGATCTTCGATCTGTACTGCTGTGTGCGGCCCTGCCGCTATTACGCCGGCACCCCCAGCCCCCACAAGCGGCCCCAGGACCTGGACGTGGTGGTGTATCGGGAGAACACCGAAGATATCTACATGGGGATCGAATGGGAGGCCACTGATCCTGTCTGCATTGAACTGATCGCCCACCTCAACGACACGGTGATTCCCGCCAACGGCAAGCTGGGCAACCGCCGCATCCCCGAGGGTGCCGGCATCGGCATCAAGCCGGTGAGCAAGGCTGGTACCCAGCGCCATGTGCGCAAGGCCATCCGCCACGCCTTGGGTCTGGAGGGCGCCAAGCGCCACGTGACCCTGGTGCACAAGGGAAACATCATGAAGTTCACCGAAGGGGCCTTCCGTGACTGGGGCTACGAGCTGGCCACCACCGAATTCCGTGACCAGTGCATCACCGAGCGGGAGAGCTGGATCCTGGGGAACCTGGAGGAGAAGCCGGGGCTGAGCCTCGAGGACAACGCCCGCCTGATCGAGCCCGGCTACGACAGTCTCACCCCCGAGAAGAAGGCGGCGGTGGACGCGGAGGTGACGGCGGTTCTCGACGCCATCGGCACCAGCCACGGCGGCGGCCAATGGAAGCAGATGGTGATGGTCGATGACCGCATCGCCGACAGCATCTTCCAGCAGATTCAGACCCGGCCCCAGGAGTATTCAGTGCTCTGCACCCTCAACCTCAACGGCGATTACATCTCCGATGCGGCGGCGGCGGTGGTGGGCGGCCTGGGCATGGCGCCGGGGGCCAACATCGGCGACAGCGCGGCGATCTTCGAGGCCACCCACGGCACCGCCCCCAAGCACGCCGGCCTCGACCGAATCAACCCGGGATCGGTGATCCTCTCCGGCGTGATGATGCTGGAGTACATGGGCTGGCAGGAAGCGGCCGACCTGATCACCCAGGGGATCAGCGCCGCGATCGCCAACAAGGAGGTCACCTACGACCTGGCCCGGCTGATGGAACCCCGCACCGAAGCCGTGAGCTGCTCAGGCTTCGCCGAAGCTGTCGTGCACCACTTCGGGGGGTGAAGCCGGGGCCGGGGCTTCCGCGCCAAAGGCTGAGTGCCGCCGTAAGGTCCCATCCGGGCTCGTGATGCCGGAGATGATGTCTGGAGTGAGCTGGAAATCCAAAGCGGCGCTACGGGTGGTCCAACTGCTCCCCCAACGGGTTCAGCTGGAACACCTCTACAGACAGGTCAATGGTGCCGCACCCGATCTTCGCTCTCCCAGGCTGCTGAGCGAACGGATCCTTCATCGGATTTTCTTTGAACGCGATCCTTTGCTGCGCACCTTCTGCGACAAACTCGCCGCCAAGGAATGGATCGCGGCCCGGATCGGGCCGGACCGCACCCCACGCACGCTGGCGGTTGCGGACAGCGTGGAAGCGCTCAGCGTCCTGTCCCTGCCAGACCGCTGGATGCTCAAGGCCAGCCACGGGAGTGGTTGGTATCAGCTGGTGGACGTCAACACCCATCCCCTGGACGCATCAGTTCTGAAACAGGCCAGGAAGTGGTTGGACTCCGACTACGCCGACAATTTCCAGGAGTGGGGCTACCGAACGCTGACGCGCCGGCTGCTGGCCGAAGAGTTTCTAAGCATGGCCGGTGAGCAGAGCACAGAAATGAGCGTGTTCTGCTTCCGTGGAAGAGCTAGGGGGGTGCGGCTTTACCGACCGGAGTCCTCCCATGCACTCCATCGCGGCAGCCAGAAGAACCTGCCCCGCACGAAGGAGTGCTTCCTGGATGAGACGCTCCAGCCATTGCCACTGCTGAGGGGCCCACACGACTTCTGCCCGGAGCTTGCCGCCACCGACCGGCACCATCTGGAAAACTTCATGCGACTGGCCGAGGAACTCTCTTCGGACACCCCCTTCCTGCGGGTAGACGGGTATCTCAGCGACAAGGGCGTCCTGGTGGGCGAACTGACGCCCTACCCGGGGGCCGGCATCTTGCTGCGGCTACCGCGCCAGTGGGATGCCTGGTTCGGCGCTTTCTGGGACTGATGGAACGCTCGCCTGGGGGCCGGGACGAGCGCCCACAATGGATCGCATGAGCCTTCCGTTCATCGCCGCCGACCCCTGCGTCCACTGCGGCTTCTGCCTGCCCACCTGCGCCAGCTACCGGGTGCTGGCCACCGAAATGGACTCCCCCCGGGGGCGGATCCATGCCCTCAAGGCGATCGACGCCGGGGAGCTGGCGCTGGATGCCACGGTGGCGAAGCACTTCGACAGCTGCCTGGGCTGCTTCGCCTGCGTCACCGCCTGCCCGGCCGGCGTGCGCTACGACCAGCTGATCGAGACCATGCGGCCGCGGCTGAACGCGCCCGAGCTGCGCAGCCCCGCGCAGCGAGCTTTCCGGCGGCTGGTCTTCGCCCTGCTCCCCTACCCCCAGCGGCTGCGGGCCCTGCTGGCGCCCCTGCGGGCCTACGCCGGCACGCCCTTGCAAGCGCTGGCGCGCCGCAGCGGCCTCACCCGCTTGTTCGGGCCCCAGGTCGCGGCGATGGAGAAGCTCCTGCCGCCGCTGCCCGAGACGGCCTTCCGCGACGACTGGCCCGTGCTGGTACCGGCCCGGGGGCCCCGCCGCCGCCGGGTTGGTCTGGTGCTCGGCTGCGTCCAGCGCGTGTTTGAACCGGGGGTGAACGCCGCTGCCATCCGGGTGCTGGCCGCTAACGGCATTGAGGTGGTGATCCCCCCCGCCCAGGGCTGCTGCGGCGCCATGACCCACCACCAGGGGGAACTGGCCCAGACCCGGGAGCTGGCGACCGCCCTGGTGTCCAGCTTTGAGGCGGTGATCGGCCCTGGGCGGGCGGCGGGCCCCGAACCCCTTGATGCCCTGCTGGTGGCCGCCTCGGGCTGCGGCCACACTCTGAAGTCCTATGGGGACATCCTCGGCGGCCACCATCCCCTGCTGGGCACGGTGGCCGACATCCAGGAATTCCTCGACGCGGTCGGGCTCAGCGAAAGCTTCCAGGCAGCGTTGCAACCACTCCCCCACGACGACGGCGCCCCCGCCAGTGCCGAGCGCCCCCTGGAGCTGGCTTACCACGATGCCTGCCACCAGCTGCACGGCCAGGGCCTGGCGGCCCAGCCCCGTCGCCTGCTGGGCCGGATCCCCCATGTGCGGATCCGCGAAGCCACCGAAGCTGGCGTCTGCTGCGGCAGCGCCGGCATCTACAACCTCGTCCAGCCGGAGGAAGCCGCCGAGCTGGGCCGCCTCAAGGCTGCCGATCTCAGCGGCACCGGGGCCGAGCTGGCGGTGAGCGCCAACATCGGCTGCACGCTCCAGATCCGCCAGGCCATGGAGGGGCAGGGGCGGCCGCTGCCGGTGGTTCATCCGATCGAACTGCTGGATCGCAGCTGGCAAGGTGGACAGCAGACCGCCACCGGCCTGGGAGGGCATGACCCGCGAGGCGTCAATCCAGGCCATGAGGCGTGATTGACCTGACGATCAGACGCACCTGGGGGCAGCGATCTTTGCCTGGACAATGGCGACCACACGGTTACGGCCTTCCTGCTTGGCCGCATACATCGCCTGGTCAGCCCGTGCCACCAACGCCTCCGTCGACTCATCCGGTTTGAGGAGGGTCACGCCGATCGAGAGGGTGGGCCGCACCACGCCCGTGGGCAGGCTCACCGGCTCAGCCACCGTCCGGTGAAGCTTCGCGGCGAACAGCTCGGCTTCCACCAGGGAGGGGACGCCCTGAATCACCACCAGCAGCTCATCGCCACCGATCCGGCCCACCAGATCGCCGCTGCGGGGGTGTCACGCGGCCGCAGCGGCAGGGCCTCCAGGACGGCGTCGCCGCCGGTGTGGCCATGGTGGTCGTTGATCTCCTTGAAGTGGTCGACATCGCAGAACAGCACGGCCAGATTGCCCTCCGCCATGCGGCGGTGCTGGCTGAGCGACTGAAGCCGGTCGAGGATTTCCTGCCGGTTGAAGAGACCGGTGAGGGAGTCGAAACGGGCCCGATGATCGAGTTCGGCTTCCGCCGCCACCTCCTCATCCACAACCTGCAGAGCCCCCGCCAACCCCATCGTTCCGCCATCGGCATCGGGGTAGGGGCCCGCATGGATCTCCAGCCAGCGCCAGCACAGGTCGGAGTCGTGGACGCGCAGGCGCACACTGACACTGAGGCCCTGATCCACCTGCTGCAGCCGGGTGAGCCATTGATCCCTGTCGTCGGGGTGGCAGAGATCCTGCAGCCGCTGGCCTTGCCACTCCTGCGGCCCCCAGCCGAGAAGGCGCCTCAGCCCCGGGGCGATCCAGACGAACGTGCCGGCCTCGCAGAGGAACACCACATCACTGACGTTCTCAGCCAGCAGGCGGAAGCGTTGTTCGGACGCCGCCAGCTGCTGGCCGGCGTGGTGCCGCTCGCTCACATCGCGGAAGCTCAGGGCCAGCCCGTCGCGCACCCGCACAGCCCGCAGATCCACCTGAAGGGGCTCCCACGCACCAGAAAGCAGCACCGAACGGTCATCGGCAATCAGGGGCTGGCCCTCCCCCGCCACCCCCTCGAGCTCCGCCAGCAACTGGCGGTTGGCGCCGGGCGGCAACAGTTCCGCCAGGGGCCTGCCGATCAGCTGCTAGCTCGAATGGCCCAGCCAGCTGGCCGCCGCCGGGTCGACCTCAGAGATCCGCAATTGATCGGCGAGGGTAAGGAGCAGCTGCGGGTCGACCAGGGCATTGAGGGTGTCCGCCAGCAGACCCCGCTGCTGGTCGATCTCAAGCTCACGCCGCACCTGGTCGGTGATGTCGTAGTTCACGCCGATCATCCGCAGCGCCTTGCCATCGGCGCGATTGGTGGTGCGGCTGCGGGCCTGCAGGTGATGGATCGAGCCATCAGGCCACACCACCCGGAAACGCGGTTGATAAGCTCGCCAGCCCCGCACGGCCGCCTGGATCTCCGACTCGGCGTAAGGGCGGTCGTCGGGATGGACGGCGTTGGCCCAGGCATCATAGGCACCGGCGAATTGGTCGCGGGTGCGGCCGTAGAGCTGGTACATCGCGGGGTCCCGGGTGAGCACATCGCGCTCGATGCCCCAGTCCCAGACCCCCACGATGCCCGCCTCGGCCGCCGCCCTCGAGGTAGGCGGACTGCTCCACCAGCTCGGAGACGTCGGCGATCTGGAGGATCAATGTGTCGGCAGCGTTCGCCGGCTCCCTGCCCGGGGTGCAGGTCAGGACCAGATCACCCCAGACACTGGTGCCGTCAGGCCGACGGAACCGTAGGCGCCGCCGCTGACCATCACGACCATGCAGGGGAGGATCCCGCAGCAGCTCGGCGTCATCGCGATCATCGGGGTGGACGAACTCCAGCCAGCTGCGGCCCAGCCGTTGGCTGAGCGCCCCGTTGACGCTGCGGAAGCTGCCGGTGGCGGGTTCACAGAGCCACGTGCCGATGCCGGCACTGCGCAACACCGCCTGGAGCCGG
>JBBQIH010000075.1:0-9540 GCA_038324725.1 Cyanobacteriota bacterium
GGTGGGGCCGGTCATGGCCCGACCCGGATCCTGAGCCTCACGCAGCGGCTCAGTTACCGAGCAGCGACTGCTGCTGACGCACGAGTTCAAAGAACTCCTGCTTGAGGCTGGGATCGTGGCGGAAATCACCCCGCACGACGGAGTTCACCATGCTGGTCTGGGGTTCCTTCACGCCGCGCCACTTCATGCAGTAATGCTGGGCTTTGACGAGGATCGCCAGGCCGAGGGGCTCACAGAGCCTTTCGATCTCATCAGCGAGGATGATCACGGCCTCTTCCTGGATGTGGGGCCGTGAGAAGACCCAGTCGGCGACCCGGGAGAATTTCGACAGACCGATCACCCGTTCGCCGGGTTTGATCCCGATCCAGCAGTTGCCCAGGATCGGCACCAGATGGTGGGAACAGGCGGAGCGGATGGAGATGGGGCCGACGGTATAGATCTCATCGAGCTGCTTCACGTTGGGGAAGCTGGCGATCTTGGGTTGCTCGTGGTAGCGCCCCTTGAACACCTCATGCAGATACATCTTGGCCACCCGCTCGGCAGTTTCCGCGGTGTTGTGGTCGTTCTCGATATCGATCACCAGGCTCCGCAGCAATTCCCTCACCCGGCCGGCGACTTCAATCTCCAGCTGGTTGAGCTCTCCCTCGCGCAGGTGCTCGAAAATGTTGTCGTTGGCCAGAAACGGCACACCTTCCTGCTGCAGTCGCTCGCGGATCCGCAGGCTGACAGGAATGGGAGTCGTGACGGGAGCGGCCTGACGGGCGCTGAGGCCGCTGGGAAGGGTGGATGTCATAGGGGGGGTTAGAAGGCTCCGGCGGCTGGCATCAGGGTGAGGTCCTCAACCGTCTGGCTGTTGGGTTGCCGCGCAAGGTAGAGCAGGGATTCAGCCACCTGCTCCGCTGAAAGCATGGCACGTCGGTCGAAGGAACTGTGGACGGTTTCACTGTCCCAGAGAGGTGTATTCACCGCCCCCAGGGTGAGGGTGCTCACCGCGATGCCGGCGGCGCGTTCCTCTGCCTCAAGGCAGCGGCTGAACGACGCCAGGGCGGCCTTGCTGACGCAGTAGGCCCCCCAGTCCGGGAAGGCATTCCTGGCGGCATGGCTGCTGACGTTGATGATCCTGCCGCCACCGGCCTGGCGTAGGCCGGGCAGCACCGCCAGGCAGACCTGGAAGACGCTGGTGAGGTTGAGCTGCAGCAGCCATTGCCAGCGCTCGAGGGGCATGGCCGCCAGGGGGCCGGTCCAGGCGGCACCGGCGTTGTTGATCACCACCGAAGGGACAAGTCCCCGCCCGAGCAGCTCGGCCATCGCGCCAGGGATGGCCTCCGCCTGGGCCAGGTCGAGGGACTGGGTTTCGATGTGGCGGCCCAGCCCCCGCAGCTCCTCGGCCAGGCCATCAAGGTCGGCACGGCTCCGGGCCACAAGCAGGAGGTCGTAGCCCTCGGCGGCGAAGCGGCGGGCGGCGGCGGCGCCGATGCCGCGGGAGGCACCGGTGATCAGGGCGGTGGGCAACGGGCGCGGTGGCAGGGAATCAACCCTACGGCGCGTGGGCGGGATCCGTCGCCGCCCCCTCCAGAACCTGGCCCATGCGCCGGAACTTGGCGTAGCGGGCCTCGACCAGGGCGGATTCGCTGCAGGTCTGCAGCGCATCAAGCTGGTCCAGCAGGGCCGTGCGGAGTGTCTCGGCGGCCTGCATCGGCGCCCAGTGGTTGCCCCCGGAGGGTTCCTTCAGCAGGACATCCACCAGCCCCAGCTGCAGAAGATCAGCAGCGGTGATGCGCAGGGCCTCGGCGGCGGCGGGGGCCTTGGCCGCATCGCGCCAGAGGATCGAGGCACAGGCCTCGGGGCTGGCCACCGTGTAGACGCTGTGCTCGAACATCAGCAGCCGGTCGGCGACGCCGATGCCGAGGGCGCCGCCGGAGCCCCCCTCACCGATCACCACGGCGATGATGGGCACCCGCAGCCGGAACATCTCGCGCAGGTTGACAGCGATCGCCTCGCCCTGGCCCTCCTCCTCGGCTTTGACCCCTGCGTAGGCGCCGGGGGTATCGATGAAGCTGAGGATCGGCAGGCGGAAGCGGTCGGCGTGGTCCATCAGCCGCATCGCCTTGCGGTAGCCGCCGGGCGAGGCCATGCCGAAGTTGCGTGCCACGTTCTCCTTCATGTCCCGGCCCTTCTGGTGGCCGAGCAGCACCACCGCCTGGTGGCCGATGCGACCCACGCCGCCGACCAGGGCGCGGTCATCGTTGCCACGGCGGTCGCCGTGCAGCTCGATCCACTCGTCGGTGATCACCTGGATGTAGTCGAGGGTGCTGGGCCTCTGGGGGTGGCGGGCCACCTGGATCTTCTGGGCCGGGCTGAGGGAGCTGAAGATCTCCTCGCGGCGCCGGGTGGCGAGAGTTTCCAGCTGCAGCAGCTGCTGGCTCACATCGACTTCGGAATCGCGGGCCAGCTGGCGGATCTGTTCGATCTGCTCCTCCAGCTCCACCAGTGGTTTTTCGAAGTCCAGCAGGACGCGGCGGGCCATTGTCGGGAAGGCAGGGATCAGGTGGAAGAGAGGCTGGGGATCGGTGCCGGATGTTCCAGGCCAAGAGCCTGGAACCCGTGGCGAAGCGAGGCGGCCCCGATCAGATCCATCTTCTCGAGGGTGATGTTGTTGCGGCCCCAGCTGAAATTGGTGTGCAGGCCTTCGAACTCCAGCAGCATCGCTTCGGCGAAGCAGGCGAACATCTGACGCTGGGGATTGGCCATCTCCGCCGCCTCCATCATCTGCCAGCCGATGTCGGAGCCGAATTCGACGATGCCGCCCTTGAGCACGTGGATGCCTTCGCCGGCGGCCTTGGTGTCCAGATTCTTGGGGTAGCCGCCATCGATCATCAGGCAGGGGCGGCGCAGCCGGCCCGGATCGATGCTGCTGGCCTGGGCGAGGCTGGCGACCCAGACCACCACGTCCGCCTCGGCCATGGCGTCCTCCAGCGAAAGGATGCGACCACCGCCCAGCTCCTGCTGCAGATCGGCCAGTGGCTGGGGGCGGCGTGCCACCAGCAGCAGTTCCTCGACGCCGGTGCGCTGGGAGAGCCAACGGCAGACGGCACTGCCGATGTCGCCGGTGGCGCCCACCACGGCCACCTTGGCCCGACGCAGGTCAATCCCCAGCTGTGGAGCGTTGGCTTCCACTTGACGGCAGATCACCCAGGCGGTGTGGGTGTTGCCGGTGGTGAAGCGCTGCCAGTCCAGGGTGGTGGCGCGGACCTGCTGTTCCCTCAGCAGCTTGAAATCCTCGAAAATGATCGAGGTGAAGCCACCCAAGGCGGTGATGTCGATGCCGTTCTTCTGGGCCAGCTCCATGGCATTGAGAACCTTGCGTTTGGCCGTCTTGAAGCGGCTCAGCATCTCGGGCACGAACACCGAGTCGATGTAGGCGCCTTCGATGCACTTTCCCGTGGGGCTGGTGACGCTGATCCTCTCCACCAACTGGGGCGGGGCGCTGCACCACATGTCCAGATCCCCGTCGGCGTACTCCTCGAAACCGAGGCTTCGCGCCAGGTTGCGCGCCGACTCGAAGCTGGTGGAATGACCGATCAGGCCGAACATGCAGGAAGGAGAAAGCGGCGGCAGGGCAGGGCCCGATGTCGCCGACGCTACATCCTCCCCTGGTGAGCCTGAGCGGTCAGCTCAGCCCAGCAGCGCTGCAGCGGCCATGCGGGCAATCTCCCGAGGGGTGAAGCCGATGTCGGTGAGGGCGTCCTGGTAGGCGATCAGGAAATCCTCGATCAGGTCTTCTTTTTCCATGTGAAGCACCGCGGCATCAGCGGCGACCCGATCGAGCATGCGGCGCACGTGGGGGAGGTTGTCGCGGTTGGCCTGCTCGAGCTCTGCGCGGGACTCCTCAAGGTGGGCCTTGAGCCATTCCTGGCCGTAGTTGAGGTGGGTGTACTCGTCCTTGACGACTCCTTCCGTGATCTTGCGGGCGAAAGGATCGGCCACAGGGATATAGATGTGATAGGCCGAAATGGCGAAGGCTTCAATCAGCAGGGCCTGGATCAGCAGGCAGGTGACCACCTTCCCGTCCTTGAGGGCCGCCTGGAAGTTGTTCCGCAGGGGGGAGAAAAACTCCTGGGCGAAGGGCATGTCGGCGGTGACACCCAGATTGTTGGCGCAGGCGGTGAAACCCTTCATGTGCTTCAGCTCCATGCGGGCCAGGCGGCCCAGCTCCTCGGCCTGGTCAGGAAGCAGCGTCCCCAGGGACATGTAGTTGTCGTGGGCTTCCTGCTCGCCTTCGATCACGATCGCGTTGATGCGGCTGTAGGCGTCCTTGTAGGCGGCGGTGGAGAAGTCGGGAAGTTCGCTCCCCTCAAGCGGGCCCAGGGCGGAATCGACGGACGTGGTGGTTTCCAGGGTGGGCATGGGGACCGCAAGCTCAGTCAATCACGCAACTTTAGTCATGGCCTGCCGGAAGTCGGTGGCCAATCGCTACGCACCAGAGCGTCCAGGCGCCGCTCCCAGCTGTCCACCAGGCGCAGGAAGAGTTTGCGGCCGAGGTCCTCGCTGGCGCCAGCGGGATCACCGATGACCCCACTGGCGCTCAGTTCCTCCGTGCGCCAGGAGCAGGGGCAGGCCCCTTCCAGGCTCCAGCCGCTGGGGGGCGGCGGGTTGGGGGCAAGCCCGTCGGCGGCGGGCAGGGCTCCGGCGGTGGCCGGTTCGAGAAACAGCATCAGGCTGGTCTCCGCCAGGCCGGCGTGGAGCCCGGTGCTGCGCTCGGGTTCGGGAATCAGTTCCGCCAGGCCATCGGCGCCGCGCCAGAGGAAGCAGGGCAGGACCGCCAGGCCGGGTTCCAGCACCCGCAACTCCCGCGCCGCCGCCTCCAGCAGGCCGATCTGGCCGCCATGGGCGTTGAACAGCACCAGCCGCTGGAAGCCCGCTGCCGCGATCCCCCTGCCCACGGAGCGCACCAGCTCGATCATCAGATCGGCCGGAAGGCTGAGGGTTCCTGGGAAGCCCAGGTGCTCCGGGGAGAAGCCGATGCTCTGCAGCGGTAGCCGCCAGATCGGCAGGTCGGGGTCGAGCCGCTCCAGCACGGCCTCGGCCACCCGTTCGGCAAACAGGGCATCGGTGCCCAGGGGCAGCAGGGGCCCGTGTTGCTCGATGGCGCCGAAGGGCCAGACCACCGTGCTGCCCGGGCGGGCGGCCTGTTCCTGCACCGCTGTCCAACTGAGGCTGGCGAGGCGACGCTCGCTGCAGGGGGGCATCGGCGGGGTGAGGACGGGCCTCAACGGGTGATTCGTACAGTGTGGAGCCCCGTGCTTCGCTGAGGACCTCCATGGCAGGAACCGGCAACCCCGCGCCGCGTCAGCCCCGGAACCCCGCCCAGCGCCCCATGCCGCCGGCGAGGCCTTCCGGGTCGGCCCCTGTGCCGCTGCGCAAGCCCCCCCAGGTGTTGATGATCAAGAAGGAGGAGGAGGTGGCCGCCGAAGCACCCCTCGCTCCAGTGGTGTCGAGCCCGGCCGCGCCGCCGCTGCGGCCGCCGTCGTCGCCCCCGGCGGACGAGGACCGCTTCAACATGGACGCCCTCGAGGGCCTCACCATGGCCGACCTGCTCGGCCCGGCAACCGATCGCCGTGGCGGTTCGACATCCCGTGGATCCGCCGCCGCCTCCGGCGCAGAGACCGCCCCTGCGCCGGCCTCCCGCCAGGCCCGCACCGTGGACGACTTCGATTTCGATGAGGAAGCCTTCCTCGCCGCCCTCGATGAGAACGCTCCTGTCGGCACCACCGGTGAGGTGGTCAAGGGCGTGGTGATCGGCATGGAGAGCGACGGTGTCTATGTCGACATCGGCGGCAAGGCGCCCGGTTTCATGCCCAAGAGCGAGTGCGGTCTCGGGGTGATCACGAACCTGAAGGAGCGCTTCCCCAAGGGGTTGCCGATCGAGGTGCTCGTCACCCGTGAGCAGAACGCCGATGGGATGGTGACCATCAGCGCCCGTGCCCTCGCCCTGCGCCACAGCTGGGAGAAGGTGCGCCAGCTGGAGAAGGAGGGCAAGGTGGTGCAGGTCAAGGTGAGCGGCTTCAACCGTGGTGGCGTCACCTGCGATCTGGAGGGGCTGCGCGGCTTCATCCCCCGCTCCCAGCTCAACGAGGGTGAGAACCACGAAGCCCTCGTCGGCCAGACCCTGGGGGTGGCCTTCCTGGAGGTCAATGCCGAGACCCGCAAGCTGGTGCTCTCCGAAAAGCGGGCGGCCAGCGCCTCCCGCTTCGCCACCCTGGAGGTGGGGCAGCTGGTCGAAGGCCATGTGGCCTCGATCAAGCCCTACGGCTACTTCATCGATCTGGGCGGCGTCAGCGGCCTGTTGCACCACTCCTGCGTCACCGGCGGCGTCCTGCGCGACCTGCGCGAGGCCTTCCAGCAGGGGGAGGCCATCAAGGCCCTGGTCACCGCCATCGACCCCGCCCGGGGCCGCATCGCCCTCAACACGGCTTTGCTCGAAGGCCCGGCCGGGGAACTGTTGATTGCCAAGGAGACCGTGATGGCCGAGGCCGAGGACCGGGCCCACCGAGCCCGCTCGCTGCTGCGCCAGCAGGAACAGGACGCAGGATGAGCGGAGTGTTGCTGGCGCCTGGTCCTGACTGGGAACTCGACTACTACTCCAGGCCGATCCTGGAGGCCGATGGCAAGAAGCGCTGGGAACTGCTGATCTGCACCACGGCGGGTCTGCAGCCGGCACCTGAGCCCTTCCGCTGGTTCATGGCTTGCCCGGCCGCCAGCGTCAATTCCCAGTGGTTGCGCGGGGCGATCGAAGCGGCCATCAAGGACGCCGCGGAGCAGGGCTTCGGCCCGCCGCGGCGGCTGCGTTGCTGGCGCGGCTCGATGCGCGCCATGGTGCAGCGGGCCGCCGAAGGGCTTGGCCTGGAGCTGGTGCCGAGCCGGCGCTGCTACGGCCTGGTGGAGTGGCTGCGGGAGCGACAGACCACCGTCTACCCCCGGGAGCCGGGCTACATGGCCGGTCCCCTGGCCCCCCCCCCGCAACCGATCCCGCCGGTGGCCCTGCCCCTGCCGGAGGCGGCCAGGGGCGACAGCTGGAGCTGGGCCACCCTCAGTGCCGCGACGCTGGCCGAGGCCGGCGGCTGGGAGATCGCCTTCCCCGGCTTGGTGGCCCTGCCTGATGGCGTGGATCCGGCCACTCCGATCCCAGGGATCCGGCTGTTCAGCCGCCGGCGGGCCCTGGCCATCGCCGGCTGGTTGTCCGGCCTGGAGCCGGCGCGGTTGGAAGTCTGCGCCGGTCAATTGGTGCTGGAGGCCGGCCTGGAGGATCGCTGGATCCTGGCCCGCCTGCCGGAGGAGGAAGCGCAGCTGGCCAGCGTGGCCCTGGCGGAAGCCCGGGAGCGGGCCGGCGGACTGCAGTTCATCGCCATCCAGGCGAGCGAGGAGGCTCCGGCCCTCGAAGGTTTCTGGTTGTTGCGGGATCAGCCGGATGGCTGAGGCGCTCGAACCCCCCTTCGAGCGGCCCGATGCGGGCTTCAATGACCTGCCCGGTTGGACCTGGGTGGGCACCTACGGCGGCCATTACCTCCAGTGCGATCTGCTGGACGGCTTCGAGCACGGCTTCTTCACCCGCCAGTGGCAGGGCCGTCAGCCAGAGGAGCTGGCTGGGGAAATCAGTGCCGGCGTGGGTGTGCATCGCACCCGCCAGGTGCATGGCGGCACCGTGCTCGCCGCCGGGGCCGCCGAGCGGGCCCCCTGGCCGGAGGCCGATGGACTGCGCAGCGATGGCGGTGGCCAGAGCCTCTGGGTGTGCGGCGCCGACTGCACCCCGGTGTTGGTCGTTGACCCCGCCGGCGGCCGGGTGGCGGCCTGCCACGCCGGCTGGCGTGGGGTCGCGGGCCGGATCGTGCCGGCGGCGATCGAGGCGTTGGTGGCGGACGGGGCCCGCCGGGATCAGCTGCGGGTGGCCCTCGGGCCAGCCGTGGACGGCATCCGCTACCAGGTGGAGCGCTCCGTCACCCTGAAGGTGGCCGCGGCCATGGTGGCGGGCGGCAGCAGCAGCGACCCGGTGCCCGATGGCGCCCTGGCCGATCTCGAACGCTGCGGTGCCCTGTTGCTGGATCCGGCCCCCGGCCGGGATCGGCTGGACATCCGCCGGGCCACGGCGCTGCAGCTGGAGCAGGACGGTCTGGCGCCTGAGCAGATCGCCCTCTGCCCGCTTTGCACGGTGGCCGAGCCACTGCTGTTCCATTCCTGGCGCCGCGACGGGGTCAAGGCTGTGCAGTGGAGTGGGGTGGTGTCCCAGGCCTGAGCTCGCTCTCAAGCCTGGGCGGCAGTGCACAAAGGCTGAGGCCTACGGCTTCCGCCACCTTGATGCCGTCGATCGCCGCCGAGAGGATGCCGCCGGCATGGCCTCCCCCTTCCCCCGCCGGGAACAGCCCCGGAGTGTTCAGGCTTTCGAGCCGCGTCGGGTGGCGCTGCAACCGCAGTGGTGAGGAGGTGCGGGTCTCGACGCCGGTGAGCAGGGCACCGTCCATGGCATAGCCCGGGATGCGGCGGCCGAAGACCGGCAACGCTTCCCGGATCGCCTCGAGCACATAGTCCGGCAGGCAGCCATCGAGGCTGCCGAAGCGCAGGCCGGGTTGGTATGACCCCTCCACGGCCCCCGGGGGCGCCTCCTGGCTGGGGCGACCCGCCAGGAAATCGCCCAGCCACTGGGCCGGTGCCCGGTAGTCACCGCCGCCGGCGCGGAAGGCCTGGTGCTCCCAGTGGCGCTGGAAGGCCATCCCGGCCAGGGCCTCTCCCCCAGGCTTGCCGTAGGGCGCCAGATCCTCCTGGCTCACGGGCACCACCAGACCGCTGTTGGCATTGCGTTCCTGGCGGGAATGCTGGCTCATGCCATTGGTGACGACACAGCCTTCCTCCGAGGTGGCGCCCACCACGAGGCCGCCCGGACACATGCAGAAGCTGTAGACGCTGCGGCCGGCTGTGGCTTCCCCTTGGCAGTGGTGCACCAGCTTGTACTCCGCGGGGCCGAGCCGCGGGTGGCCGGCGGCTTCCCCCCAGCGGGCCTGGTCGACCAGGGCCTGGGGATGCTCGATTCGCACCCCGACGGCAAACGGTTTCGGCTCCATGGCCACCGCCAACTCGTGCAGCATCAGGAAGGTGTCGCGGGCGCTGTGGCCCGGCGCCAGCACCAGATGCCGGGTGGCGATGGCCGTGCCGTCAGCCAGGCGCACTCCGGCCAGCTGCCGGTCGGCCCCCTCCTCCAGCAGCAGCTCCACCACGTGCTGGCCGAAGCGGACCTCGCCGCCCAGGGCCTCGATCCGGGCCCGCAGCCCCCGCACCACCGTGGCCAGCTTGAAGGTGCCGATGTGGGGGTGGTGCAGGGTGAGGATGTCGGGGTCGGCCCCTGCCGCCACCAGCTCTTCGAGCACCTTACGGATGTAGGCGGGCTCTTCACTCACCTGGCTGTAGAGCTTGCCGTCGGAGAAGGTGCCCGCGCCCCCCTCACCGAACTGGGCATTGGAGCCGGGATCGAAGCGGCGCCGTCCTTGCCAG
>JBBQIH010000076.1:0-9492 GCA_038324725.1 Cyanobacteriota bacterium
CAGATGCTCGAGCAGGGGGAGGTGGTCCTTGAGGGCCTTGAGGGGCGCCGGGGTGGTGCGGGACTTGGGCTTGCGTTCGGCCAGAGCCTGCAGGGCAGCCCGGTCAACCCGGGCTGCCGGCGTGATCTGGCTCAGGCTGAAGCGGAAATGCTCGAGGTTCCCTTCCCCATCCAGATCCAGGGCCACCGAGACGGCCGGCTGGCTTTCACCGGGGCTGAAGCCGCTGGCCTTGGCCAGGGCCGGGGGCAGCAGGGGAAGCCAGCGGCGTCCCACACAGATCGCCTCACCCTGGTCCCGCAGCCAGGAGTCGAGGCTATGGCCTAGGCCGATCCGCTCGGCAATGGCGGGGCTGTGAACCCACAGCCGCCAGCCCCCCTCCCGTTCTTCAAGGGACACGGCTGGGAGGCTGGGGGCCTCAGCACCGTCCCAGGCCTCCAGCAGCAGGGTCGGCAACGCCGTGAGATCGGCACGGCCCTTCGCGACGGGCTGCTTCAGGGTCGTGCGGGGGCAGGCCGGCCGTTCCTGCAGGCGGTGCTTGGCCAGCAGCAGATCGGTGTCGGCCGCCTCACCGCCATGCACCGGCAGGCTGCGGGCAACGTGGCCAACCGGACCGAACTGGGCCACGGGGAAGCGGTCGATCTTGACTTCCACCACCGCCTCCTCGGCCGGGTCGAGGTGGACCACATCGTCCTCCGGCAAGGCCACGGAGGTCAGCAGCCTGTCGTCGAGGGGAACGGCCACCAGCTGCCCATCCTGACGTTCGACCTGGGCCAGCAGGCTGGGGGTGTGGCGCTCGAGGATGCATTGGACTCCCCCTTCCGGAGATCGGCGCCGGCCCCCTTCACGGGTGATCTTGACCAGAACCCGGTCCCCGTTCCAGGCATGGTTGAGCTGGTGGTCACGGATGTAGATGTCCTCGCCGCCGTCTTCCCTCAGGGCGAAACAGAAGCCCTTGCTGGAGCAACGCAGGCGGGCCGGGATCAGCTCGGGTGTTTCGCGAGAGCGCAGGCCTTCGCTGTCTTCCTCCACCAGCCCCAGACGCTGCAGGGCCTCCAGGCCGATGCGCAACTGCTGCTTGCAGGACTTGGTGGTCAGACCCAGCGACTTCTCCAGCTTGGCGAGGGCCACCGCCTCGGTCGTCGAGAGATGGTCGAGCAGATCGGCGACCGTGAACTTCATCGGATGGGGGGTACGCAGGGAATGGCGCTGCCTGGGCAGCGCGGTGGCCAGGGTGGTCCGGAGCGCGACGGGGTTCGGCGGCCCCGCTGATGGCTGGATGGCCCGAGGCGGCGCACGCCATCGCGGCGAACGCCATGCGGCGACTCTAAGGAGCGGAGGTGTCGGAGTCCTCGCTGGTCTCGGCGCCGGAGCGCAGGATGAGGCGGGTGCCGATGATCAGAAAGCCGGCGGCGGCGGCAAGCTGCAGGCCATCGGTGGGGATGACGCTGGAGAGGGAACCGCCCGCCGCCGCCCCCACCAAACTGGCCAGCACCAAAGCCGCGGCACTGCCAGCAAAGACGGCCCCGGGCCGGTTGGAGGTGCCACTGATGCTGACGATGGCCAGCTGGGTTTTGTCGCCGAGCTCAGCCAGAAAGACGGTGGCGAAGGTGGAAGCGAGCAGGGCGAACGGCATGGCGTGCGTCGGGGTGACGATCTCAGGAGTTGAGCAGGTGCAAGGGCGCCAGGTGCAGCACGGCCTGGCGGCCGAGCCACAGGCCCAGGGCCACCATCAGCACCCCCGCCGCCCGCTCGAGCTGGTGGGCGGGCATGACGGTGGAGAGCCAGCGGCCCAGCAGCACCCCCACCAGGCTGGAGCAGATCAGGGCCAGCGACGCCCCCACAAACACCGTGAACGGGCGACCGGACTCGGCCGACAGCAGCAGGGCGGCCAACTGTGTCTTGTCTCCCAGTTCCGCCAGGAACACGGTGGTGGCGGTGCTCAGGAACACGCTGACCCAGGTGGAGGCAGCCGGGGTGTCGGTCGGGACTGGCGGTGGGGTGCGGTGATCGGGGGCGCTGCTCATGACGGCTGACGGATCGTCCGCAGAAAACGGTGCATCACGGTGTGGCGGCCGCCCAGCTCGGCACGGATCTGCTCTTTGCAGGAGGCGATGGCCAGGGCCTCGGGATCGTCGCCAGGCTGGCCGAACAGGGCGACCAGCTGATCCACCCGGCAGAAGTCGGGCCGATCCGCATAGATGCGGCAACGGCGGGAGCCGGTGTCGAAGTGGCGGCACCAGCCGTCCTCACCCACCATCGAGAGGTAGAGCCGTTGCTGCTCGGGGTCGAGGGCCTCGATCGCGTCGCCCCTGAGGGCCGGGTCGAGACGGCAGCAGGAGCCGCAGCCGCTGATGCAGTGCCAGTGCTCGGATCGGGGCAACAGAGCGGAACGGGTTGTTCCATTCACTCACACCCCACGGCCGGCGCCAGCCATGACAACCGATCACGGCCCCACAGCCCGCGCCCGTGAGACACCCGCAGGCGACCTACAATTGATATTGATCGTCCCCTTCGCCAGCTGACGCCCCATGGGTATCGACTTCCACCTCATCTCCAACTTCGGCGCCCTGGCCTTGATCACCCTGGCCGGTCCTGCCGTGATCTTCATCCTCTACTACCGCCGCGGCGCCCTCTGAGCCCACGGGCACCAGCAGGTCGGCCAGGGCGTGGTACACCGGCCGGCCTTGCATGAAATGGCCGGTGTAGGCCGCGATCGCAGCGGCCGCCACCAGTCCTGGCATCAGCTGCTGATCGCCCGCCAGGCGGATGGCGAAGGCGACCGTCATCACCGGCAGCTGGGTGGCACCCGCCAGCCCAGCCGCCATGCCCAGGGCCAGACCCAGGTGCGGGTCGCCGGCCAGGGCCCGCACGACCCCCGCTCCGAACACCCCCCCCAAGGCAAAGGCCGGGTCGATCAGGCCTCCGGGAATTCCCGTTGACAGCGCCAGAACGGGTCCGAACAGCCGTGCGGCCAGCAGGGCCCCCCAATGCCAGTCGAGCGTCGCGTCGGCGTCCTGGTCAAGGACCAGGCGCATCAAGGCCTCCCCGTCTCCGCCACTGGCACCGCCGGTCAGCAGGGCCAGCAGGGCCAGAGCCACTCCCGCGGCCAAGCCGAGGCCCAGGGGCCGTCGACGGGCGATCGGGGTGATCAAGGCCGTGGCCCGCACCAACAACCAGGCGAAGCCGCCGCCGAGCAGGCCGCCGCCAAGGCCGATCGGGATCGCCCACAGCAGCTGGTCGAGCTCCGATGCCGGACTGGCGTTGATGCCAAGGGCGAACATCGGCTGACCGCCCAGGTTGCTCACCAGCGCCGCCGCGCTGGCCAGCACCAGCGCCGGCCACACCAGCCGCTGCTGGAAGCTGCCAGTGAGCTCCTCGACCACGAAGATCACCCCCATCAGCGGCGTGTTGAAGCCGCCGGCCAGGCCGGCACCAGCCGCACCCGCCAGCAGATGGCCCCGACTGGCCCGGTGCAGCAGCCCAGGCCAACGCCGCATCAGGGCCTGTCCCAGCGAGGCGCCCACCTCCACCACGGGACCCTCCCGGCCCAGGGGCAGCAGGGCCAGGCTGGCCACGGTCCAGAGCCCCAGCCGTTCCCCCGTGGGGGCGGCGCCCAGCAGCTGGGCGCCCCGGTGGGGATCCTCCAGACAAAGCATCACCTGGGGGATACCCGAGCCGGCACCGCGGCGCCAGGGGCCCTGCTGGAACCAGAGCAACAGCGGCACCAAAGGGATCGGCGCCAGGGCCAGCAGCCACCCGGCGGTGCTCCAGGTGCCGCCACTGAACGCCGGCAGGGTGGAGAGCAGCCGGTCCTGCAGCCCGTCGACGCGATTGAGGGGCCAGCAGGCCAGTCCCACCAGGCCCCCCAGCAGAGCCAGCTGGGCCAGGGAGCGCAGCAGGCGGAAGCTCTGGCGGCTGTGGTGGCGGCTCATCCTTCCGCCATCCCCAGGGCCATGGCCGCCTCCCGCAGCAGGTCCTGCACGTAGGGGTGGAGGGGATCCCCCGAAGCGGCGGGGGCGCCGGAGTCCGGGTGGATGGGCGAGCGCAGCTCCTCGCCGGCGGCGTTGCGAATCACCAGGCTGTCCCCCTGGCGCCGGCACCAGTAGGTGCGATCCCGCCGCTGCAGGACCACCCCATCGTCGCCGCTGCAGCGGATCGCCTCCAGCTCCAGCTGGAAGCGTTCCACCCCCTGCCAGTCATCGCGGCGCAGCCGAAAGGCCACATCCACCGGACCGGCCCACTGGCTGGCTCCCTGCCAGCGCCAGGCGATCGCCCGCAGCCGCGCCTCCCCCTGGGCCAGCTGCAACTGCAGGTGGCCACCGCGCAGCACTTTCTGCTCCAGCACCTGGCAACGGCTGGTCCAGAACAGGGGTGTGGGATGGCCGATGCCAAAGGGGGCCAGCCGTTGCAGGTGATGCCAGAACTCACGGTCGATGCGCTCCAACCGCAAAAGGGCCTCGGGTTCCACGCTGCGACCGTCTCCCGCCGCCTCCAGCCAGCTGCGGGCCAGGGCATCGAGCCGTTCCTGCAGGGCGGTCACGTTCTCGGCCCGCACCGTGAAGCCACCGGCGGCGGGATGGCCGCCGTGGCGCTCCAGCAGCTCGGCGCAGGCCGTCAGGGCCGCATCCACGGCGAAGCCCTTCGGAGCCCGCACCGAAGCCCGCAGCCGACCGCCCCCCTCCGCCGCCAGCAGGGCCACCGGACGGCCGAAACGCTCCACCAGCCGGGAGGCGACGATGCCTATGACGCCGTGGTGCCAGTGACCCTGGGCGAGCAGCAGGAAGGCGGGCCGCTGGGGTCCGTCGGCCTCCAGCAGGGCCAGGGCCTCCGCCTCAATCGCACCGCAGAGTTCCCGCCGCTGGCGGTTGAGGGCTTCACAGGAGCGGGCCAGCTCCAGGGCCCGCTCCGGATCCTCCGTTGTGAGCAGGTCGACCACCAGCTGGGGGTCCCCCAGCCGGCCCACGGCATTGATGCGGGGGGCCAGCTGGAAGCCCACCGCCTCCGCATCGACCCGGTGCTTCTCCAGGCCCGCCAGTTGCCGCAGGGCCTGCAGGCCCGGCAGGGGGCTGCATCCCAGCAAGGGCAGGCCATCGAGCAACCAGCGGCGGTTCACTCCCTGCAGCGGGGCCATGTCGGCGATGGTGCCGATGCAGAACAGATTGAGAGCGATCTCAAGCCCCTGGCGGTTGTTCAACCGACGGCAGAGGGCCGTGGCCAGCACGTGGGCCAGCCCCACGCCCGCCAGGCCCCGGTAGGGGGAGCCCTCGGGGGTGACGGCCGGATGCAGCAGGGCCAGGTGCGGAGGCAACCGGGGCGGCAGGGTGTGGTGATCGGTGAGGATCACCTCCACCTTGAGGGCGGCGGCGCGCTCCAGGGCCTCGACGGCCGCCACCCCGTTATCCACAGTGATCAGCAGCCGCACCCCCTCGGCCGCCAGCCGCTCCACCATCGCGGCGTTGAGGCCATAGCCGTCCTCCATGCGACTGGGGATCGCGGCCATGGGCCGGGCGCCCAGGCGCTGCAGCACCCCCACCAGCAGGGCGGTGCTGGTCATGCCATCGGCGTCGTAGTCACCGCAGATGGCCACCGCCTCGCCCGCCTGGCTGCAGCGCACCAGCCGCTCGACCGCCACCGCCAAACCGGGGAAATGGGCGGCGGGATCGGGGGCGACCTCGGGTTCGAGCAGCCGGCGCACCGCCGCCGCCGTCCGCAGGCCACGACGCCGCAGGATGGTCAGCAGTTCATCGGGCAGGGCGCCGGCAGTGTGTGCAGCGTCCTCTACCAGGTCATCGCTGCCCAGCGGAGTGGGCAGCAGCCAACGTCGCTCGTCGAGGGCAGGGAGCAACGATGGGCGGGCGGGGCCTCCGCATTGTGGGAGGCGGGACTTCGACACGCACCCCTTAGCCTTTCGATGGCAACACGTGTGGCATCCGATGGCCCCGGCCCTGACGGCCCTGCTCTGGGACGTGGATGGCACCCTGGCCGAAACGGAGTTCGAGGGCCACAGGGTGGCGTTCAACCGCAGCTTCGCGGCCGCCGGTCTGCCCTGGCGATGGGACCGCCCCACCTACGCCCGGCTGCTGGCGGTGAGTGGGGGCCACGAGAGGATCACCAGCTTTCTGCAGCAGGTGGAGGGCCGCACCCCCAGGCCGGAGCGGGTCGAGAACCTGCAACGCCATAAGCAGGCCCTCTACACCGATCTGGTGAGCCAGGGCGGGCTGGCCCTCCGGCCGGGGGTGGGCCGGCTGATCCAGGCCGCTGCCGCCGCAGGCCTGCGGCAGGCCATCGTCACCACCAGCGGCCGCAGCGCCGTGACCTCCCTGCTCGAAGGGGCACCGCCCGGGGTGGCCGGGGCCTTCAATTTCTGGATCTGCGGCGAGGACGTGGCAGCCAAAAAGCCCGATCCGGAGGCCTACCGGCTGGCCCTGCAACGCCTGGAGGCGGGTGAACAGGGCGTTTTGGTGCTGGAGGACTCCCCGGCTGGCCTGGCGGCCGCCAATGGCGCCGGCCTGCCCTGCCTGGTCTGCCTGAGTGTGGCGACCCGGGAGCAACCGGCCAGCGCCTTCAGCGCCGCCCGGGCCGTGGTCGAGACTCTGGAGGAGGAAGCCGGGCGGGGGATTGTGGTCCACAAGGGGCCGACTTGCCCCGGCCCCCAGGTGACGCTGTCGTGGCTGCAGCGCCTGCTCGATCCACCGTGACCCGCCTGCCCGTCCAGCGCACCCGCTTTCAGGCACTGATCAGCCGGCTGGGGGGGCGGGCGGCCGGCCTGGTGCGACGCAGCTGGCGGACCGGCAGCTTGTCCGCCCTGGCCCTGCTGCTGGGATTCTTCTCCGGTCAGAACCTCACCAGCTTCCTGCTGCTCACCGCTCCAGGGGGGCGGCCGGTCGTGGTGTTCGGCCTGCTGCTGGTCCTGGAAACGGCGGTGCGGTTGCGTAGCCGCCTGGTGGGCGCCGAGCCCAGCCTGGGCTGGGTGATCGTCGACAACCTGCGCATCGGCGCCACCTACGCGATCGTGCTGGAGGCCTTCAAGCTTGGGACCTGAGCCGGCGGACGCCTGGGAGCTGCGGCTGGAGCAGGCCGGCGACCTCGGCCCGGTCCAGCCCACACTGCTGCGGCACCTGGCTTTGCCGCTGCTGCGGCGGCTTGAGGACAGTCTGGGCTGCGGAACCACCCAGCGGCAACCGATCCTGGCCCTGAACGGGCCGGTGGGTGCCGGCAAGACCAGCCTCGGCCGCGCCCTGGAGCGCCTCGCCGCCCTGGGCGGCCTGCGGCTCGTGGTGGCTTCGATCGACGACTTTTACCTGCCCGCCGAGCAACGGCGCCAGGTGCTGGCGGGCAATCCTTTCGGCGTCAGCCGTGTGCCGCCCGGCAGCCACGACCTTCCGCTGCTGCTGACGACTCTGGAGGCCTGGCGGGCTGGGGACCCGCTGCGGCTGCCCCGTTTCGACAAGACCCTGGCCGGAGGAGAAGGGGAGCGGGCCAGCTGGCGAGAACAGCCCGCGGACGCCCTGGTGATCGAAGGCTGGCTGATGGGCTGCCGGTCACTCGGGCCGCTCGCCTTGGGCACGTGCCTGCAGAACGGTGCCGGACTTGAAGCCCTGACGACTGCGGAGCGCGACTGGTTGCCTCTCTGGGACCACCATCTGGCGGCCTATGGGGAACTCTGGGACGCCTGTGACGGCCTCTGGATACTGCGTCCCGAGCGCTGGAGCCTGCCCCGACGCTGGCGCTTCCAGGCGGAGGCCAGACAGCGGCGCTCGGGTGGGGGCTGGCTCAAGGAGGACCAACTCGATGCTCTGGTACGGGCCACACTCCATTCACTGCCCCCCGCCCTCTATCAGGATCCCCTGCTGAAGCCGGGCCCATCACTGGGGCTGGAGGATGGCGTGATCCTCGATGGCCGAAGGCGTTGCCGCCCCCTGCAGGCTCAGCTCTCTTCGCTGGCTTCGGCTTCTTCCGCGATCGGATAGACGAAGCCCTGGGCGCGACCGCTCAGAACGGCTTTGCCCAGCGACATGGCCTTCTGGGCCGCTACACCAGCCTTGGCTTTCCAATGAGCATGGCGCTGATTGCGCTTGCCCTTGGAGGTTTTCTTCTTGGGTACGGCCATCCTGCCATCTCGTTGCCAAACAATGATCCTGCGTCGCCGACTCGCCTTTCGTCAAATCGCTACAGTCCAATCCTGATAAGGACGCCAGGCCTGTGAGCAGCAGTTCTCCTCCGGAGCCGGCCAAACCAGCCCCGCCGGTCCAACAGGGTTTCAGCCTGGGGGGCCAGTCATCCGCGGCACCCTCCTACAGCCAGCTGTTGCGGGACATCGAAGCCGGCAAGGTCAAGAACCTGGAGCTGTCGCCCGCCGAGCGGGTGGTGACCGCCACCTTCCAGGACGGCCGCAGCCGCCAGGTGGCTGTGTTCAGCGATAACCAACAGCTGCTGCGCACCGCCGAACAGGCCAGGGTGCCCCTGTCGGTCCGGGATGAACGGCGCGATGACGCCATGGCGGGGCTGGTCACCAACGGCCTGCTGGTGGCTCTGCTGATCGCAGGGTTGGTTCTGCTGGTGCGACGTTCCGCCCAGGTGGCCAACAAGGCGATGGGATTCGGCCGCAGCCAGCCCCGTCTACAGGAGGAAGGCGCGATCACGACGCGCTTTGAGGACGTCGCGGGCATCGCTGAGGCCAAGGAGGAGCTCCAGGAGGTGGTGACCTTCCTCAAGACCCCCGAGCGGTTCACCTCCATCGGCGCCCGGATCCCCAAGGGCGTGCTGCTGGTCGGTCCCCCCGGCACCGGCAAGACGTTGCTGGCCCGCGCCATCGCCGGCGAAGCGGGCGTGCCCTTTTTCTCGATGGCCGCCACCGAGTTCGTTGAGATGTTCGTGGGGGTGGGCGCCAGCCGGGTCCGGGATCTGTTCCGCCAGGCGAAGGCCAAAGCTCCCTGCATCATTTTCATTGACGAGATCGATGCGGTAGGACGCCAGCGGGGGGCTGGGATCGGCGGCGGGAACGACGAACGGGAGCAGACGCTCAACCAGCTGCTGACGGAAATGGATGGCTTTGAGGACAACTCGGGGGTGATCCTGCTGGCCGCCACCAACCGCCTCGACGTGCTGGACACGGCCCTGCTGCGTCCCGGCCGTTTCGATCGCCGCATCAGCGTCGATCTGCCGGATCGCGCGGGTCGCGAAGAGATCCTCTCGGTTCACGCCCGCACCAGGCCCCTGGCCGAAGAGGTGTCACTGGCCGACTGGGCCCGCCGCACCCCCGGCTTCTCCGGAGCCGACCTGGCCAACCTGCTCAACGAAGCGGCCATTCTCACGGCGCGGCGCCAGAAGAGCCAAGTCGATGACCAGGCGATCGGCGATGCCCTCGAGCGCATCACCATGGGCCTGGCCGCCGCACCGCTCCAGGACAGCGCCAAGAAGCGGCTGATCGCGTACCACGAGATCGGCCACGCCCTGCTGACCACCCTGGTCCCCCCTGCCGACAAGCTTGAC
>JBBQIH010000077.1:0-9441 GCA_038324725.1 Cyanobacteriota bacterium
GGTTGGAATTGGGAATGGTGTGGAGCGCGTCAGGCCTGGACGACGCCCTCAAGCGGGAAGCCTTCAGCAGCCCAGCGGCTCAGGCCGCCGTGGAGGTTGGCGACCTGCGTCCGGCCGGCCTTGAGCAGTTGCTGGGTGGCCAGGGCCGAGCGGCTGCCCGAATGGCAGACCACCACCAGGGGGCGATCAGCTGGGATCTCGCCGGCGCGGCTCTCCAGCTCCGGCAGGGGGATCAGCAGGCTGCCGCCCACGTGCCCGTCGGGCCCGGCGAACTCCTCGGCGGAGCGCACATCGAGCACGGTGACATCGCCGCGATGGGCGGCCACCCAGGCGGGGCTGAGTTCGGGCAGTCCGGCATAGCTGCGCGCCATGGGTGCCCAGGCCGGAGCCGCCACGGCTTCGCGGGGCTTGCCGGAGCGCATGTTGCCGGGAAGGGCCTGGGCGATCCGGTGGGGATGGGGCAGCCGCATGTTCTCCATGTGGCCGACGAAGTCCCGCTCGGTGGCGTTACCGCCGAGGCGGGCATTGAAGGCCTTCTCTTCGCTGACGGAGGTGACGTTGCGGCCGGTGTAGTCGTGGCCGGGGTAGAGCAGGCAGTGATCCGGCAGGGTCAGGATCTGCTCGGTGATCGAGGTCCAGAGGGTGTGGGCATTGCCCTGCTGGAAGTCGCAGCGGCCGCAGCCGCGCACGAGCAGCGCATCGCCGCTGAAGGCCATCGTGTGGTCGTCGAGGACGAAGCTGAGGCAGCCGTCGGTGTGGCCGGGGGTGGCGCGCACCTCCAGGTGGCGGCCGCCAAAGAGGACCCGATTGCCGTGGCTGAGGGGCCAGGTGACGTTCGCGGCGCCGACGCAGGCGGCCAGGCCGATGGCACAGCCGGTGGCCTCGTGCATCAGCCAGCTGCCCGTCACGTGGTCGGCATGGGCATGGGTGTCGATCGACGCCACCAGCTCAAGGCCCAGCTCGCGGATCAAGGAGAGGTCGCGGTCGTGCTGCTCGAAGACCGAATCGATCAGCAGGGCCTTGCGGCTGTCCACATCGGCCAGCAGATAGGTGAAGGTGCCGGTGTCGGCATCGAACAGCTGGCGGAACAACAGCGGGGCGCCCCCGGCGGCGGCGGCGAGGCTGAGGGAGGGCGCGGGGGCAACGGCCATGGGTGCTCAATCATCAACTGCTATGAGTATAGCCGCATAACAGTCTGAATTGACAACTCCCTCGCCCACGGCGTCACCCCAGGTTCAGGGCGCCAGCCGCTCGATGCTCCAGGCCGCGCCGTCGCCGTCGTTCACGGCCGACTCGCTCGGCCGGTAACGGAAGCGATCGTGCAGGCGGTTGGGGCGGCCCTGCCAGAACTCGAACTCGAACGGCACCACGCGCAGGCCGCCCCAGGAGGGCGGCAGCGGCACCTCGCCATCGGCGAAGCGGCGCGCCATCGCCTGCCACTGCATTTCCAGGATCGAGCGGGAGCCGATCACGGCGCTCTGCTGCGACACCCAGGCCCCCAGGCGGCTGCCGACGGGGCGCGACAGGAAGTAGGCCAGCGATTCGGCGCCGCTGATCCGCTCGGCCCGGCCCAGCACCATCACCTGCCGCTCCAGCCCATACCAGGGGAACAGCAGGCTCACCTGGGGGTGCGCGGCGATCTCGGTGGCCTTGCGGCTTTCGTAGTGGGTGAAGAACACGAAGCCGCGGGCATCGAAGGCCTTGAGCAGCACGGTGCGGGCGCTGGGGCGCACGCCATCGCTGGTGCCCAGCACCATGGCGTTGGGCTCGCTCAGCTCGGCCGCCACCGCCTGATCGAACCAGCGGCGGAACTGCGCCACCGGATCGGCCGCCAGATCGGCGCGCCGCAGGGCCTCGCGGCGGTAGTCGCGGCGCAGCTGGGCGGGATCGGTGGGGGGTGGCATCAGGTGGCGATCAGGCGCAGGGCGGCACGGCCGCCGGCCACGGCCCCTGTGCCAAGGCGGTGGTCGAAGCTCACCAATGAGCCGCCATGGTGCACCGCCAGTGCCAGCAGGTAGGTATCGGTGAGTTGCCCCGCCTCCAGCAACCGGGCGGCTTCGATGCCCGGGGTGTCGAGCAGGCTGATGGCATCCGGCCAGAAGCGGTGCTGCGGATGGCGGAGGAGTTCCTGCAGCAGGGGTGCCACCACCGCCGGAGCCCCCGGGCTGTTGGGATAGCGCGGCTGCCCCAGGATGCGCAGCACCGCGTTCTGGGTGAGCGGGCAGGTGGCCCAGCCCGCTGCCTGGGAGCCGGCAAACCAGATGTGGGCCTGCTCGTGTTGCACGTGGCGCCGGTCGAGCAGGGCGATCAGCACGTTCACATCGAGCAGGGCTTCGCTCATGGCCGCTCGTCGCGCAGGCTGTTGACGAGCTGGAGATCCACCGGGGCGCCCTCAGGTGTCCAGGGCAGCAGGGGCACACCGTTGCGATGGCTGGGGCTGGTGGGGTCGCCGCCAGGGGCGGCCACCAGGCCCTGACGGGCCAGGGCGCTGATCACGGCCCCGAGGCTGGTGCGCTGCTGGCGAGCCAGCACCCGGGCTGCCGCCAACACGTCGTCGTCGAGTTGCAGGGTGGTGCGCATCAGATGTCAACGCATCAATCGCCAACCGTAGCCCGACCTTGGTGGCTGAACCGGAGACCCGCCCTGAGGCGGCCATGGTGGTCGTAGTCGAGCGACGAGCGCCATTCCCATGAGCAAGCAGCAACGCCCAGCGCCGGTCGGGTCGATCGAGGCGATGCAGAACGATCTTCCCTTCGACGAAGTGATCGACAAGAAGGACTACAAACGAGACCTCCAATCGCTCCAGATTGAACTGCTCAAGGCGCAGCGTCACATCAAGGCTGTCGGGCAGCGCGTGGTCATCCTGTTCGAAGGACGCGATGCAGCGGGCAAGGGTGGATCGATCAAGCGCTTCCGTGAACACCTGAACCCTCGCGGCAGTGACCATGTGGCGCTGCCGAAGCCCAACGATGCCGAAGTGTCCCAGTGGTACTTCCAGCGCTACGTCCCGCATCTGCCATCGGCCGGCGAAATCACGATGTTCGACAGGTCGTGGTACAACCGGGCCGGTGTCGAGAAGGTGATGGGCTTCTGCACACCGCAGGAGCACGCCCTCTTCCTCCGCCAGGTTCCCGCCTTCGAGCAGTCACTCGTCAGCAGTGGAATCCTGCTCTTCAAGATGTGGTTCACCGTGTCGCAGGGCCGGCAGAAGCTGCGCTTCGAGGCACGCCGTGACGATCCCCTCAAGCAGTGGAAGATATCGCCCATCGACGAGGCCAGCGTGGCGCAGTACGACGCGTACACCCAGGCTCGCAACGAGATGCTGCTGGCCACCGACACCCTCGTGGCGCCATGGACGATTGTCAATTCGAACGAGAAGAGGCGCGCCCGACTCGGCGCCATCCGCAGCGTCCTCCACGCCCTCGACTACGAGCACAAGGACCACGGCGCCGTCGGTGAGCCCGATTCTCGGGTCGTACGTACGGCGCATTCCTTGTTCATCGACAACTGAACGGTCGCCCCGCGAGTGGTCTTGCTCCACCGCGAAGACGCGATACAACGCGTCTGCCCCGCGCCCGTTCTATGGCCCCTGCCTCACTCCAGAAGGCTCCGGCGCTGCTGCTGCTGCTCCTGCTGCTCCCCGGCGGCCCTGCGGGTGCGGCGGGGGCCGATCTGCCAGGGGCCTCTGGGGAGCCGCCGATCCCCGATTCGGCCACCGGGGCGGGTGCGGAAGCACCGCCCGCGCCTTCTCCCGAGCGGCTCGGTCCCGCCCCCGCCCCAACGCCAGCGGCCACCAGGCCCGAGCGTCCGGCGCTGCTGCCCAGGGAGGTGCCGGTGGGCGACCTCGCTCTCCAGGCCCGGGCGTCCGGGGCCGGTGAGGCCGCGGCGGGGCCGCTGGCGCCACTGCGCTATCCCCTCGCCGTGGCGGCCTCGGAGCAGGACCCCTGGGGCTGGCGGTTTTCGGAGGCCCGTGGGGCCTGGCGCCTGCACACCGGGCTGGATCTGATCGTGCCCGGGGGCACGGCCGTGCTGGCGGTACAGGCCGGCCGGGTCCAGCGGGTGGATGAGATCAGTGGCTACGGCCTCACGGTGCTGATCGATCACGGCGGCGGCTGGTCGAGCCTCTACGCCCACCTGCTGGAGGCCTCCGTGAGCCCCGGCCAGAGCGTGCGGGCCGGACAGCCCCTGGCAACGGTGGGCCAGAGCGGCAACGCCAGCACGCCGCACTTGCACCTGGAGGTGCGCCAACGGCAGCCTCAGGGACTGGTGGCGGTGGATCCAACACCCCTGCTGCCTGCGCCGCCCGCCGGTGGCGCCATCGCTGGAGACATCCGCTAGCGTTGATGGCATTGATCGCATTGCCAGCAGGGATTGCGCCATGGCCAGCCTGACGATCCGAAACCTCGACGACGCCACCAAGGCCCAGCTGCGGCTTCAGGCGGCGCACCACGGTCGCTCGATGGAGGAGGAGGCGCGCACGATCCTGCGCCAGGCGGTAGCGCCGCGGCCCGAATCTGCGGACGGCCGTGGCCTGGGCCGCCGTATTCAGGAACACTTCGCCGCCCTCGGCGGGGTGGAACTTGATCTGCCGGTGCGCGCGTCGATGGCGGAAGCCGCTGGCTTTGCTGAGCAGAAGGAGTGATTGTGGTGGACACCAACGTGATTGCCGAGCTGATGCGACCCAGCCCCGAGCCGAAGGTGCTCGCCTGGGCAAATCGCCTCACTCCGGCGGTGGTGGGCATCACAACGATGAACGAGGCGGAGATCCTGCACGGCATCGCCCGTCTGCCGGAGGGCCGCCGGCGGAAGGCGCTGCTGCACAGCTGGGAGGCGTTGCTGCCGGCCCTCTTCGGCGAACGGGTGTGGGCCTTCAACCGGGAGGCCGCGCATTGGTATGCGGAGCTGTTGCGGCAGAGGGAACTCCAGGGCCGACCGATGGCCACAGCTGATGCGGTGATCGCCGCCATCACCCTGGCCCGGGGCGCCCAATTGGCCACTCGCAACGTGGCGGATTTCGCGGGGATCGGGATCAATCTGATCAACCCCTGGCATCCGGCCTGAGCGACCCGCCTCAACCGCAAGCCATCCCCCGTCGGCTCTGGGCCTTGGTGCTACTTGATCAGCTGGCGGAGCTGGCCGATCAGGATCTGGAAGAGGATGGCAAAGCCGTGGAGGGGGGCTGCAGCCCGGAGCGTGCACGCCGCCGTCACCTTGACGACAACTGCTGAGCCCGGCAGCTCACAAGGCAATGGCCGCCTGCCACACGCAGCCTTGCTTCTGCCTGCTTGACCCAAAATCACCCCACCCCAGGCAGACTCCTCCCAGCGCCGCCCCACCTGATCCTTCGATGCCCGATCAGGACCAGCTGAACGACTTCCTCGAAGCCCTGGAAACGCTCGGCAACCACGCCCGCAACCCCGCCCTGCGCGAGCAGCTCGCCTGGGATGAGCCCCTCTACGAGGAGGTGAAGGCCGCACTGGTGGCCAAGGGGATCGTGACCCGCGGCCGAGGCCGCAGCGACAGCGTCTCCCTGGCCGGCGCCGAGCCAGTGATGCAACAAGCCGCCCCCGCAAAGGCAACCCGCAATGCCAAGGCCACCAGCAACGGCACCGCCAACCTTGGCTTCGAGGCCAAGCTCTGGCTCACGGCCGACAAGCTGCGCAACAACATGGACGCGGCCGAGTACAAGCACGTGGTTCTCGGCCTGATTTTTCTCAAGTACATCTCCGACAGCTTCGAGGAGCAGCGCGCCAAGCTGCTGGCAGGCGTTGGCGACTACGAAGGCGGCAACCCGGAAGATCCCGACGAATACAAGGCCGAGAACGTGTTCTGGGTGCCCACCGAGGCCCGCTGGAGCCAGCTGCAGGCCACTGCCAAGCAACCCATGATCGGCAAGCTGGTGGACGACGCCATGGTGGCGATCGAGCGCGACAACCCGCGCCTCAAGGGGGTGCTGCCGAAGGACTACGCCCGCCCCGCCCTCGACAAGCAGCGCCTGGGGGAGCTGATCGATGTGATCGCCACGATCGAACTCACCGCCGCCAGCGAAGGGGAGCAGACCCATCGCTCCGTGGATCTGCTCGGCCGGGTGTACGAATACTTCCTCACCCGCTTTGCGTCGGCCGAGGGCAAGAACGGCGGCCAGTTCTACACGCCGAGTTGTGTGGTGCGCTGCCTGGTGGAGATGCTGGAGCCCTACAAGGGCCGCATCTACGACCCCTGCTGCGGCTCCGGCGGCATGTTCGTGCAGAGCGAGAAGTTCGTGGAAAGCCACGGCGGCAAGCTGGGCGATATTTCGATCTACGGCCAGGAGAGCAACGCCACCACCCGCCGGCTGGCGGTGATGAACCTGGCCCTGCGCGGCATCGAGGCCGACTTCGGCCCCGAGCACGCCGACAGCTTCCGCCGCGACCTGCATCCGGATCTGCGGGCCGATTACGTGATCGCCAATCCGCCCTTCAACGACTCCGACTGGTTCCGCAAGGACGACGACGTGCGCTGGCAGTTCGGCGTACCGCCCAAGGGCAACGCCAACTTCGCCTGGGTGCAGCACTTCCTCCACCACCTGGCGCCTCAGGGCATGGCCGGCTTCGTGCTCGCCAACGGCAGCATGAGCTCCAACCAGAGCGGCGAAGGCGAGATCCGCCGCGCCCTGATCGAAGCCGATCTGGTGGACTGCATGGTGGCCCTGCCCGGCCAGCTCTTCTACAGCACCCAGATCCCGGTGTGCCTCTGGTTCCTGGCCAAGAGCAAGGCTGCCGACGGCCAACGGGGCTTCCGCGATCGGCGCGGCCACACGTTGTTCATCGATTCCCGCAAGCTCGGCACCCTGATCGATCGAGTGCATAGGGAGCTGCTGGAGGACGACCTGGAGAAGATCACCGGCACGTATCACCGCTGGCGAGGCGCCAACGGCGCGGGCGGCTACGACGATGTGCCGGGGTTCTGCAAATCCGCCACCACCGCTGAGATTGCTGCCCACGGCCACGTGCTCACGCCGGGGCGGTATGTGGGGGCGGAGGAGGTGGAAGACGACGGTGAGCCGTTTGAGCAGAAGATGCCGCGGCTGGTGGCTGAGCTGGAGGGCCAGTTTGCGGAGTCTGCGAAGCTGGAGCAGGCCATCCAAGCCAACCTGAGGGGGCTGGGTTATGGCGGTTGAAGACTGGCCTCTCAAAAGCATCGAAGAACTGAAGGCTCCGACAAATGGAGCCATCGCTATCGGTCCGTTCGGCTCTCGGATGAAAAGCGACTGCTACGTCCCGACTGGCGTGGAAGTGATTAGAGGCACCAATATCAGCGACACCCGCGTGCTGATCGGTGACATGGTTTGCATCACGCCCCAACTTGCCGATCAACTCGGCAACGCGATTGTCCACGCCAACGACCTTGTGTTTCCTCATCGCGGTTCAATCGGTCTGGTCGGAATTGTTCCGCGCAACAAAACTGAACGCTACGCTCTTTCGAGCAGTTTAATGAAACTCACCTGCGACCGAAAGCAGGTTGAGCCGCTGTTCCTTTTCTACTTCTTCCGCTCCGATGAAGGCCGCTACGAGCTGTTGAAGAACGCTTCGACTGTCGGAACGCCAGGCATTGGACAGCCTCTTTCGTCTTTGCGCTCGATCAAGGTCCCGCTCCCACCCCTCGCCGAGCAAAAAGCCATCGCAGCGGTGCTTGGCGCGCTGGACGACAAGATCGAGTTGAACCGGCGGATGAACGCGACGCTGGAGGCGATGGCGCGGGCGCTGTTCCAGAGCTGGTTCGTGGATTTCGATCCTGTGCGGGCCAAGCTTGATGGGCGGCAGCCTGTTGGGCTCGATCAAGGGACCGCTGCACTCTTCCCCGACTCCTTTCAAGATTCAACTCTCGGCCCAATCCCGCATGGATGGCGAGCGGCGCACCTTGAAGAAATCGCAACTGTCGGCAGCGGAAAACGCCCCGAATACTGCAGTGATGTTTTGTCGCCCGAGTGCAACATCCCTATCTACGGCGGCGGCGGGAGAATTGGCTATGTGACCTCTGCCCTGTACGACAAGCCGATTCTGCTTACTGGACGTGTTGGAACCTTGGGTCTCATCTTCCGGACAGCAGAACCGTCGTGGCCCTCTGACAACACGCTTACTGTTGAACCGCAGCCCGGACTTCTCGACTTCACCTATTTCATATTGAAGGGATTTGACCTTCTTGCACTAAATCGCGGCTCGACGCAGCCTTTGCTGACTCAGACAGACCTTAAACGGCAGGCGCTTGTGCTTCCTGCCAAAGACGTTGTTAAAGCATTCGCCAATGTATCTGAGCCGATCTTCCGACAGATTACCTCCAATGAGCGAGAATCCCGCACCCTCGCCACCCTGCGCGACTGGCTGCTGCCGAAGCTGCTGAGCGGGGAGTTGAGGGTAGTGGGCGACGAATTGCTTGCCGAAGAAGCATCAGCCAACCCGTAATTTCATTCGAAATGCCCGGCCCCATGTACAGGATTGAATCTTTCGGACGCCAGTTAGGGATTGGCGTTGCGGGAAGTCGCTATGTGTATCTGAGCGCAGTTGCGAAGGAGAACAGCGCAGCAGCGGCTCCCTACTGCATCCCGAACGAATTGATTTGTGGCGAACTCGGGCGCTTTCTCCGCCTGCCCGTCCCTCCAGTGGGCATAGTTTCGCAGACGAGCGGCGGGCCTCTTTTCGCTTCGCTTGACTTTAATCTCACTGGAAATTCGCTGCCTCCGGTAAATGTAGCGAATTGCGTGAGGGTTTTGCCGTCATTGTCCACAGGGTTGCTACTCTTTGACATCTGGGTAGCCAACTGTGACCGGCATGCGGAGAACTTCTCAGTAGATTTCTACGGCACCCCACCGCAGATGAACATCTTCGACCACAGTCACGCTCTGTTCGGCTACGCTGCAGGAGAGGGGGAGACACGCTTGGCGACCCTGCGCGACCGGCTAGGGATTTCTTGGACGACAAATAATCCTGTGGACTCGGGTCAACACCGGCATTGCCTGCTAGATGTCGTGAACGATGACTATTACTTTTCTTTATGGCTTGACAGAATCAGGGCCACGCCGGATTTCTACATCGAAGAAATCTGCCAAGACGCTGCGCCTTACGGCTTGACGGAACAAGAAGCATCTGCTGCGATTGACTTTCTGAAGGCAAGGCGAGATAGTATGAATGAGATCATAAGCAACCACCAAACCGAGTTTTCGGCCATCCAGGCTTGGAGGCTGCCATTATGAACACGACCAAATACCTGCTTGCAAAATACATCCCCGACTTGCACCGGTTCGAGCCGCGCAACATCGGCGTCATGGTCTGGTCACCGCTCGGCATTGAGGCGCGCTTTCTTGCAGAGTACCCCAATCGCCTGGGAGAAGTGGATGGTCGCTCCATTCCCAGCTTCGTGACTTCCGCCAGTGCCTACCGGCAATGGATTCGCTACTGGCGGGAT
>JBBQIH010000078.1:0-9438 GCA_038324725.1 Cyanobacteriota bacterium
CCGCTGTAGGTGAGGGGCGGCTTGGGGGAACGGGGGATCGGTCTCATGACAGCAGGCCTCCGCCCTGGAGAGCCGCCAGCAGGGCCGGCAACTGGGCCAGGGCCGTGGTGGCCTGTTCACTCAGCCTGCCCAGCCCCCAGGGCAGCACCCCCAGGCCCACCACGCCACTGGCCAGCGCCAGGGCGGGCAGGGTTTCGCGTGAGGCCACGGCCGGCAGGCGCACGTCCAGGCGGGAGTCGGCCACCGCATCACCGCTGGGTGGGGTCACCGCCAGCCGACCGAAGAAGGCCCGGTTCACGAGCAGCAGGAAGTACACCGCCGTGAGGCCGGAGCCCACCATGCACAGCAGGGTGGCCACCGGGAAGGCGGCGAGGCTGCCGCGGAACACCAGAAATTCGGAGATGAAGCCGGCCATGCCGGGCATGCCGGCGCTGGCCATCACCCCCAGGATCATCAGGGTGCCGGTGAAGGGCAGGCCCCGCTCGGGGTTGAGCAGGCCGCGCAGCACCTCCAGATCCCGGGTGCGGGTCTTGCGGTAAACGATGCCCACCAGCAGGAACAGCAGGGCGGAAATCAATCCGTGGCTGACCATCTGGAAGACCGCCCCGAGCAGGCTCAAGGGGGTGGCGGCCGCCGCCGCCAGCAGGATGTAGCCCATGTGGCCCACCGAGCTGTAGGCCACCATCCGCTTCATGTCCCGCTGGGCGATCGCCGCCAGAGAGCCGTACAGCACCGACACCGCTGCCCAGCCCGCCAGCCAGGGGGCCAGCAGGGCCCAGGCCTCCGGGAACATCCCCAGGCAGAAGCGCAGCAGGCCGTAGGTGCCCAGTTTCAGCAGCACGCCCGCCAGCAACACCGACACCGGCGTGGAGGCCTCGGTGTGGGCGTCGGGGAGCCAGGTGTGGAAGGGCACCAGGGGGATCTTGATGGCGAAGCCGATCAACAGCGCCCCCAGCAGCACCAACTGGGTGCCCATGCCCAGCTGGGCGGTGGTCACCGGGTGGATGCCGAAATCGGCCTGGCCGGTGGCCAGGGCGAGGCCCAGGAAGGCGCCCAGGATCAGGAAGCCTGAGATGGCCGTGAAGATCAGGAACTTGGTGGCCGCAAAGCCCCGATTGGCGCCGCCCCAGATCGAGATCAGCAGCCAGAGGGGAATCAGCTCCAGCTCATAGAAGAGGAAGAACAGCAGCAGGTTTTCTGAGAGGAACGCCCCGTTCACCGCGCCGCTGATCCCCAGCAGCAGGGCGAAATAAAGCCGCGGACGCTGGCTCAGGTCGCGGGTGCAGATCCCCGACACCAGGGTGAGGGCGGCGTTGACCAGCACCAGGGGCATGGCCAGGCCGTCGACGCCCAGGCGGTAATCGAGGCCGATGCTGTCGACCCAGGCGAAGGACTCCTGCAACTGCAGGCCCGGATCGCTGACATCGAAGGCCAGCAGCACCCGCAGGCTCCAGAGCAGCTGCAGGACCAGCAGGCCGAGGGCGGCGCGACGGATGCGCTCGGTGGCCAGCTCGCCCGGCCAGCAAAGCAGGCCGAGGGCTCCGGCGAAGGGAATCAGCAGCAGGGCGCTCAGCATGGTTCCGACTCAGCCCCCCAGCCAGGAGAGGCTGCCAATCAGCACCACGATCGCCGCCACCACGGTGAAGACGTAGGTCTGCAGGCGGCCGCTGACCCCCAGCTTCAGACTCTGTGCCGAGGCCATCGAGACATCGGCGATGCGGTTGACGAGCCCGTTCACCACCAGCTGGTCGAAGCCATTGGTGATCCGGGCCAGGCCGGCCACGAAGGCCACGATCGTGGCCCGGTAGATGCGGTCGGTATAGAAGTCGAAGGCCAGCAGGTCCTGCAGCAGGCGCAGGGGGCGCAGCACGGAGCGGGACCAGAAGGTGTCCAGGGGGATCAGGCTGCCGGCCAGCAGACCGGCCAGGCCGCTGCCCACCAGCGCCAGGGCGGTGACGCTGGAGAAGGCCCCGATGCCGGGAACCCGGTCGATGCGGGCCATCGCCAGGGGCGTCACCAGCACCAGCACCGAGACGGTCACCATCGGCAGGGCCATCAACCAGTTCACCTCGGGGGTGCGGCGGGTCTTGGGCTGGGGGGATCCCAGGAACACCTGGCGGTAGACCCGCGTCAGGTTCAGGGCCGTCAGGCCGTTGGTGAGCAGCACCACGGCGGCGAAGACCGGGGCCCTGGAGCTCAGCCCCTCCACCATCAGCCCGAAGCTCCAGAAGCAGCCCAGGGGAAGCAGGCCGGTGAGGCCCGCCGCTCCCACCAGGAATCCGGTGGTGGTGGCGGGCATCCGCGACCCCAGGCCACCCAGTTCGGTGAGGTCCTGGCAGTTGGTGGTGGCGATGACGCTGCCCACGCTCATGAACAGCACGGCCTTGGCCAGGGCATGGGAGAACAGCAGCAACAGGGCGATGAAGGGCTGCTGCAGGGCGATGGCCACGAACACCAGACCCAGATAGGAGGTGGTGGAGTAGGAGCAGGCCCGCTTCAGGTCGACCTGGGCGATGGCCACCAGGGCGCCGCCCACCGCGCTGATCGTGCCGACCGCCAGCAGCACGTCGATGGCCAGGGGCGAGATGCGCAGCAGCGGCATCAGCTTCAGCAGCACCACGGCGCCACAGGTCACCACCACGGAGTTGCGCAGGATTGAGGCCGGGTTCGGGCCCTCCATGGCTTCATCCAGCCAGAGGTGCATCGGAAACTGGGCGCATTTGCCCATCGGCCCGGCGATCAGCCCCAGGCCCAGCAGGGTGGCCCCCAGGGCCGGCAGGGTTTCGCTGGCGGACCAGGCGTAGAGGTCGTTGAATTCCAGTGATCCGGCCCAGGCCGACAGAGTGACGACGCCCATCAGCAGCAGCACATCCCCCACCCGCTTGGTGAGGAAGGCATCGCGGGCGGCGGTCACCACCAGGGGCTGGGCGTACCAGAAGCCCACCAGCAGATAGGTGGACAGGGTGAGCATCTCCAGCAGGAAATAACTCATGAACAGATTGCTGCTCAGCACCACCCCGGCCATGGCCCCTTCGAAGAACCCCACCAGGGCGTAGAAGCGCGCCAGGGACCATTCCTTGTCGAGGTAGCCCAGGGCGAACACCTGGCCCACCAGGCTCATGAAGGTGACCAGCTCCAGGGCCGCCAGGTTGGTGAGCGAGAGATCGAAGCCGATGCGCAGGTCCAGGTCGGCCGCCGCGAACCAGGCGATGTCCAGGTGCTGGGGGCCGAGGGCCAGCACGTTGCGCAGCACGAGAGTTCCGTGCAGCACCGCCAGCAGGGTGACCAGCAGGTTGAGGTAGGCGGCCGGACGGGGACCGTTGCGTTTGACCCAACCGGTCGCCCAGGGCAGCGAGAGCAGCATGCCGCTGAATCCGTAGAGGGGGATCAGCCAGCTGAGCTGGATCGACAGGGGAAGGGTGTCCGGCAATGAAAGGGACGTCAGAAGGTGGCCCTTTGCAGGGACCTGGACAGGGCGGAGCCGAGGCTGCCCAGCCACGCCGCCAGCGCCTCTCCATGCTGCTGTTCTTCGTCCCTCAGCGTTCGGAAGAAGGCTTCATTGTTGCGATCGCCGATCAGCAGACAGAAGCGTGTGGCTTCGGCGTAGTGCTGGATCAGATCCTCTTCCAGGACGGCATCGAGCCGCAGCAGACCCTCCAGATCGGCGGCGTGGCCCACCGGTCGCAGCTGGGACGCGGCCGGGGCCACCCCAAGCTGCAGCATGCGCTGCACCAGCCGTTCGGCATGGCCCAGTTCCTCCGCCGTTTCCTGGCGGAGGCGTTCGGCGGCGTCGGCTTGGCCCCAGAGCTCCACGAGGGAGGCCTGGGTCATGTACTGCTGCACGGCGGACAGTTCCAGGCTCAGCGCGCGGCCCAGGTAGCCGAGGACGCGCGGATGGGCGGCGTCCATGGGGATCAGCCCCTGCGGCCGACGCCGGAGGCCGCCAGGGCAGGCTCCACTTCGCTGTGGGGACGGGCGATGATGTGGGCGGCCACCAGGCCGTCGCCCACCCGCTCGCAGGCATCGGCGCCGGCGCGGACGGCCGCATTTACGGCACCGGTTTCACCGCGCACCATCACGGTGACGTAGCCGCCACCGACGAATTCGCGGGCGATCAGGGTGACTTCCGCTGCTTTGGTCATGGCGTCGGCTGCCTCGATCGCCGGCACCAGGCCACGGGTTTCGATCAGTCCGAGGGCGATGCCGTGGATGGTGGGGGCCATGGAGGAGGTACGGGGAGTGGGGGTCGTGGGGGGGGTGCCGGCGCCACCGCTGGCGCGGCGGCTGGGGCTGGAGGCGCTGGAGCGGGCGGTGGTGGCGGGAGTGCGGCGCGGCTGGCGGGCCGGCGCGGTGGAGCGAGCTGCCCGGGGGGCCTTGGTGGCGGCCGCCGGCTTGGGGTCCGCTGGTTTGGCCACCGCTTTGACTTCTGCCGCCGGCGGCAGGGCCGGTGGGCTGCCGCCGCCGGCTGACGATCCGGTGGTGCCAGCCACGGCACCTGGTTCGGCCGCCGGCGTCATCGGGGTGGGAGTGGCGTCGGGACCGGTGCGGGGGGTGCGGCTGGCCATGGGACGGGCGCGGGGAGGAGGAACTGGAGGGGAGACGATCGAAAGGAGGCTGGCCGCCCGTTGGCGGTACCCCCCGGCGCCTACCCGTCCGGTTCCCAGAAATCGATGATGCCTCCGATGGTGAGATCGGTGTGCGTCTCCGGGTTGCCGCAGGCGAAGCGGGCGGCCGAACCGCTGGCGGTGAACACCCAGTTGCCGGGTGAGGCGCCAACGGGATCCACCGCCACACTGAACTTGCCCTTGGTGCTGCGCAGCACCCGCAGGTTCCAGTGTTCCAGGCCGGGGACCCGCTGGGAGCAGACCAGGGAACCAGTGACCTGCATGATTTCCATCAGGCGGCTCCTCCTTGGCTGGCCGGGGTGGCGGCCGGGAGCGGGCTGGCCTTGCCGGCATCGGGATCCCAGTGGTCGATGATCCCCACGATCGTGAGATCGCTGGGATAGGACTTGCTTCCAGCCGCTTCCCGGGCCGCCGAGCTGCCCACGCAGATCACCCAGTCGCCCGGGATGCAGCCCACCGCGTCGACGGCCACCTTCTGGGTGCTGCCGTCCTGGACCACCTGGAGGTGCTTGTGCTCGAAATCGGGGATGCGATTGGTCGAGACCAGGGGTTTGACCACTTGGCAGATCAACATGGTCAGTGTCCTCCTGCGGTGGTGAGGCTGATGCTGGAACCTACCGCCTCGGCGGGCGTGTGCCGTTCCTGGTCGCGCACGGTGAGCAGGGCATGCAGCAGGCCTTGAGAGAAAAGATCGGGATAACGGTTCTCGATCGCTTCCTGCACCCGCTGGGCATGGCGCACCGCCCGCTCCCGGGCCCCGGGAACCTTGCCGTTGTAGTCGAAGCGCACCACCACCGGCACCGGCAGGCCACGGGAGACATTGAGCCCCTTGAAGATCTTCACCCCCACGTCCATGTCCGGTGCTCCCTCTTCGACGGTGTCCATGTAGGCGAAGTAGGTGAGGTTGCGCAGGTGGATCTCCTTGAAGCCGATCCCCACGCCGATGAAGCGCTCGGCATGACCGGCATCGGCGTAGCAGCCATGGTGGTACTGGCGCACGTAGTCGATCTGGGAGATGTTGTTCTCCAGCAGCCGGGCGATCAGGCGCACCATGCCCGGATCGGGGCTGCTGGCCGCCGCCGCCGTCGCCAGTTCAGCGATCCGGCGCCGGGCCTCGTCGGGTTGCAGCTGGCGTGTCGCCTCATAGACATGGGCGGCATCGAGCCAGTGATCCAGACGGGTGCTGCCGTCCATGCCCGGCACGTGCACCCGGATGGCGTCGGTGTCGGTGTCGATCCCCAGCAGCAGCAGGTCGACGGAAGCGCCGCAGCAGAAGCTGTTTTCCACCGCCTGCTGGAACTCCATCAGTCGCTGCCTGCCGCAGCTGGCGGCCAGGGCATCGTCACTGCCATGGGCGGCGCAGCCCTCGTGGGAGGGGTCGCGGGAACTGAAGTGATACAGCACCACCTTCAGGTAACGGGTGTCGTCGTGGGCGGGGTTGGGAACGCCCTCCCAATAGCGGCGATATTCCGTCTTGACCCAGCGGTTGACCGTGTTCTCCACATCGAACAGGGCACCGGCATGGGGCCTGCGGCGCACCGAGCTGAACGGCAGCCGCAGGGCGAAGGCGATGGCATGGGCCAGGCGACCATCGGCGCAGGGGGTGGCATCCAGCAGATGGAAGCCGCAGGAGAGCAGAAAGGCGTTGAATTCCTCCGCTGCCGGGCTGCCGGGCTGGCCGTGCAGTGGATCGTCGCGAAAGAAGCCGTCGCTGGTCTGTTCGTAGGTTTCGAAGACGCACCAGGCGAACAGGCTGCGCATGTCGAGCTGGCTGACCCAGGCCTTCTCCAGGATCGGCAGGGGCAGGCTGAAGCCGAGTTCGGCTTGGGCCAGGGCCTGGGCGCGCTCCACGAAGTCATCCTCGTGCTGCAGGGCCGACAGGCGCTTGAGCACGGGCACGATTCGATCGAAGGCCTCCTTGACGCCGCGGTCGTAGCTCTCGAGGGCCGCATTCGCGGCGCTGTCCGTCAGCGGATGCAGGCTTGCGGCCCCTTGGCCGAGCCGCACGGCCGCCAGGCGCCGGGAGAGATCGGCGCCACCGGAAGCATCGGTCCGGCGCCGGGGGGCGCTGGGGGCAAGGGGACGGATGGTGGGGGCCGGGCGGCGGGGCATCAGGGATTAGCCGCGGGCTCCGCCGGAGACCGTGATCAGGGACCCGGAGTTGGTGCTGCCGCAGGATCCGCTGATCTTGCTGGTGGGCTCGGGCAGGGCTTCGTTGCGCTTGTTCTGGAAGCCGGGCATCGCCGAGATCGGGCCGACCCTGCTGGGGTTGCGGCGACGGGCCGAGGCCCCTTCGGTGCCGGTCACGTGCTTGCCCCGACCCCAGTCATCTCCGGTGATGTTGAGGCCGGCGGAGAGGCCTTCGCCGGTGACCCGGGAGGTGGGACGGGCGTCCTCATCCACGGTCACCGACGCTGCGGCGGGCGGCTGCCGCAGTCGTACCCGCTCGGGGCCGGGACGGTCGAAACGGAACTGCTCGGTGCCTGTCACCTTGTCGGCGGCCATGTCGAAGGGGCCGGTGATGCGGTTGCCCTGTTCGTAGCTGTTGCCGGTGACGCCACCGGGCCGCTGGCGGGCGGTCTGGGCCGTGTGAGCGGCCCTGGCCGGGGACTGGATGCTGAACTGCTGCCAGGGCTGACCGGTGAGGGGCTGGGGAAAATCGGCGTCGTGGCTGCTGGCGGCGCCGCAGGCTTCAGCCAGCTGGTCGCCACCGATGTAGGGGGTGCCGGTGATGTCTTCGCAGGCGCCACGCTCGGCGCCGGTCATGACGCCGCCGATGCCGGGCTGCAGGCCGCTGAGACGCGGTCCCGGGGTGCCCATGCGGGCAGGGGTGCGCTGGCGGATTTCGGCCACCCGGTCGGAGGAACACCAGGTGCCGGCCTGCTCCATGCCGGCGTAGGGGGTGCCGGTGACGGCCTTGCAGGTGCCCGGCTCATCGCCGGTGACCTTCTCGGAACGGCCGGTGCGGGTGCCACTCACCACCAACGCCTTGTTGGTGACGCTGAAGCCCACCTTGGCGGCTTCCGGTGCCGGCTTGGTGCCGCAGAACTGCTCGAACTGCTGGGTGCCGATGTATTCGTCGCCGGTGACCAGGCGGCAGGAGCCCGGCTCGTCGCCGGTGACGTGCTCACTGCGGCCCACATGGGTGCCGGTGATGCCGGTGCCGCGCAGGGTGTGCAGGCTGCTGACCTTGGCCGGGGCGCGCCCAGGCACCTGGGCCTGGTCGTCCATGTATTGGGTGCCGGTGAGCTGGCGGTTGGAGCCAGGTTCGTTGCCGGTGACTTTCTCGGAGCGCTCCACGCTCACCCCGGAGACCGGCCGGCCTTCGACGGTGCGGGTGAACCCCACTTTGCGGGGGGAGGGGGCGGGGGCGGAGGTGCCGCACCAGGCGGCGCTCTGGTTGGCGGAGATGTATTCGGTGCCGGTGATGGTCTTGCAGGTTCCCGGCTCGTCACCGGTGACTTTCTCGGAGCGGCCCACTTCATTGCCCGTGACCCGGTTGCCATGACTGGTGGCGCTCACCCTCACCTTGGCGGGCTGGAGCGGGGTGGGTTCGCTCTGGCAGAAGGTGCGGAAGATCTCGGCGCCCAGGTACTCGGTGCCGGTGACCGGACGGCAGGTGCTGGCCTCGTTGCCAGTGGTCTTGAGGGAGCGGTTGGCCTGGGTTCCGGTGACCACTTGGCCCCGGACCGTTTCGCTCACGCCAACCTTCCAATGGGCATCGGCGGCGGCATCGATCTTGGCCTGGCCGCGGCGGGGACCGGTGGGACGGGAGCCACCGCTGCGGGAGCTTCCGGCGGAGCCCACTTTGCACTTCAGCTCGCGAACCTTCTGGGCCAGCTCGCGGCTGCTCATGTCGGGGTTCGCCTGGCGCGCCACCGAGGCGGCGACGGCGCTGGTGGAGGCACTGGCGGATTTGCCCCGTTTGGAGAGCGCCTCACGGCGGGCCATGACGATGGCCCGGCTGGGGTTGTGCTGGGCGGTGCGCTTGGCGACGCTGCGGCGCTCGCCGTTGCGAGAGTTGCGGTTGGCCAGGGAGGCCCCGAGGCCGGCGGCGTTGCTGCTGCTGGCGGCCACGGCCGCCTTGGCGTCCTTGCAGCCGCAGGGGCGATCACTGGTGGAGGCCACCACAGGGCTGGCGGACACGCTGGCTTTGGTGGCACGCATCACCTCCTGACGGGTGCGGTCGCTGGAGGTGTCGGCGCGCTTACCGCGACGGGACAGGGCTTCACGGCGCTCGAGGACCAGGTTCCGGCTGGGGTTCGCCAACGGCTTGGCGTTGCTGCGATGGCCGGAGCCGGAAGCGGAGGTCAGCGAGGCGGACGCCCGGCGAGGCGTGGAGCTGCTGCGTGGGGCGGCCTGGGCAGGGGCCGGTGCGGGACTCACCGCTTCGGGGCTGGTGCGCTGGGCATCAGCGGCCGTGCGCACCCGACCTGGGGAGGACATGAACTGGGCGGAGGCTTTCTTGCCGCCGTTGGTGAGGGCCTTGCGGCGCTCCAGAGCTGCTTCCCGACTGGTGGTCTTGGCCATGTCCGCCCCGTGAATGGATGATCAAAAGTGATGGATCCCGGCCGCCGGCCAGGATCCGCTGGGACCGCTGGATCAGCGGCCTTCGAACACGACGAAGCAGGCACCCTGACTCTGGGTGTAGGCGTCGTAGCCCACGAGACGCACGTGGTGGTCTGGATAGGCCCGGTGGCAGGACTCCAGTTCGTTCACGATCACGCCGAGATCCTTCTCACCGAAGAAGGGCAGCTTCCAGAACGACCAATAGGTGGCCATGGAGCGGCTGGGGTGAACGTGCTCAACCAGG
>JBBQIH010000079.1:0-9356 GCA_038324725.1 Cyanobacteriota bacterium
GGCGTCGAAGAGCAGCCAGCTCACCGCCAGGCCCACCGACCAGTCGCTGCCGTAGGTGTTCAGGGAGGTGGCGACGGTGGCGCCGCAGCAGCCGCCATCGGCGACCCGCACGTTCCAGCTGTTGGCATTGCTGGCACTGGCACCGGCACTGGCGAACAGCGAAAGCTTCGGCAGCAGCCCGGCGGCGACGGCGTCCTTCTGCTGCAGCAGAGCTTCGCGGGTGGCCAGAAGGGCTTCCAGCTCCGGGTTGTCCCGGTACGAGGCCACCAGACTGGCCTCCAGATCCAGGGGCCAGCGCGGCTGGAGGCGGATCGGGTCGCCGGCGGCGGGGGTCAGCTGGGGCGGCAGATTGAGCAGGGCCGCCAGGCGTCGGCGGGCGATGGCCTGGTCCGCCAGGGCGGCGATCAGCTGTTCCTGCCCGTCCGCTTCGATCGCCTGCCGCCGCAACACATCCAGCCGGGGAACCAGCCCCGCCTGCTTGAGATCCAGGCTGTCCTGCAGGATCAGCAGGTCATTGCGCACCACGGCCTGGCGGATGCGCACGAGCTGGTCGGCCCGCTGCAGTTGGTAGTAGCTCTCGCTCAGGGACAGCTGCAGCCGCCGCAGGGCATCGGCGTAGGCCAGACGGCCGCTGCGCAGGCTCGCCAGGGCGGCCCGGGCCTTGGGCGTGCGGGCGAAGTCCAGCAGCTCATAACGCAACTGCAGGCCGGTGGCCACGGCATTGGCGTTGGTGTTGAAGGAGCCCCTGCCGCCGGGGGGGATGAACAGCGGGCTGCTGGGGGCGAAGAGCGTTCCAGAGCCGGTGGGGGAGAAGAAGCTGGTGCTCGCCTGGTCGGTGCCACCGGCGGCATAGGCCGAGAGGCGCGGCCAGTAGGTGCCCATCTGGCTCTGGAGCTCGGCCAGGGCGGCGGCCACGTCCTCACGGCGGGCCTGCAGGCTGGGGCTGTTGGCGAAGCCGATCGCCAGGGTCTGCTCCAGGCTCAGGGCCTGGGGCTGGCCTCCTCGCAGGCTGCCGGCTTCCGGCAGCGCCAGCGGTGGCAGGGGCGCCGTGTCGGGCGTCGGAAGCGATGGGTTGGCCTGCGACCCACCGGCGAGGGGTTCCGCCCCAGCGGGCAGCAGCTCTTCGAGGGCCCGGATCTGGCGATCCAGCTCGTTCCAGCGACGCTCGAGGCGACGCCCATCCCCGCGGCTGCCTGCCGGCAGGGGCTGGCCCGCCCCAGGCCCTGATCCGAGGCCAAGAGCCAGCGCCAGCCCGGCAAGCATCCATCTGGCCAGGGGCCGCCCCGTTCCGCTGCCCTCCATGGCCCGTCGTTCCCCCCATCCGGCGCCCAGTTTGCTCGACATCGGCAACGCCGGCTCCTAATCGCTGAAACCCAGCTGCAGGCCAGCGGCGAACACCCCAGCCACCCGGCCGGCACCGCCTGGGTTGAGGATCCACTGGAGAGTGGGCTGCAGGTTGAACGACTGGTCGATCCGCACCTGGTAGCCGAGTTCCACCACGCCTTCGTAGCTGAGACCAGGACTGGTGATCGGGCTGAAGCCCGTACGGGCCACCCCCACGACCAGCAGGTCGAAGGGCCGGCCTGGCAGGACCCCCTGGCTCACCAGACCGCCACCGATGTAGCTGGGGGTCGGATTGGCAGCGGTGTCGAGCCCCGCGGCCGCGGCGGCCCAGAGCCTGTGGTCGAGGCCCCAGGGCAGGTGAATCGGCACGGCGGCGCTGCCGTACAGCCCCCGGTTCGGTCCGGTGCCGGCATCGGCCGCCAGTTGCAGCAGGCCTCCAGGCAGTTGTCTCTCCATCTGGACCGGTTGGGCGCAGGTCGGATGTCGGGCCCTGAGGCCGGCCCCTCGGCGGCAGGCGGCGATGGGCACCGCCAACTGGCGGTTCAGCCAGGGGGCGGCATAGCTCCATTGCAGTTGATGGGTCCAGCCGCGTCCGGGGGGAAGGCCGCTGGCGGTCCCCAGGAGCCCTGCCACCGGGTCGGTGGCGGCCAGATCGAAACCGGCCAGCCGCAGGGTGCTGGCCGGGGTTGGTCGCAGCATCAGCAGGGCGCCCGATGCGGCGACCGGAAAGACGGGAAAGTTGGCGATCGAGAACAGCACGGGCGCCCCGTTGAGGGCGTCGTGCACGAAGTAGTCCTCGATCGGCGCGCTGAACAGATCGGGGCTCATGCTCACCAACCCCGCCTCCAGGCTCCAGCGGTCGTCGATGGAACGGCGCTGGAGGCTGGCCCGGGTGAGCCAGAGCCCCACCGGATTGGCCACCTCCTGCAGGGGCAGCACCGCCCCCACCCGCTGGCCATAGAGGGAGTCGCCGTTGAAGCTGGCGATGGCCACCCGCATCGTCCATCGGTCCCATTCCCGCCCGGTTGGGTGGGTCGGGTCACTGGGGGCCTCACAGTCAGCGCCAGGGTCGCCTGCTGGATCCAGCTCGCCTCCCGGACCAGGCCACCGGCGGGGTTGCCCATCGGTTCGACAGGACCTCCACATCCAGATCGACCCAGGCCGGCAGAGCCAGCGTCTGCTGGAGGCGGCCCCAGCCTGGCTCGAGCCTGAGCAAGGGCCCCGGCGCTGGCGGCGGGCTTCCCTCAGGTTCGATCGGCTCGGCCGCGCCGGGTACGGCGCTGCCCAGCAGCAGCGGAAGCGCCAGTGGCGACCAGAGCCTGGGGGCCTTCGGCGGAGAGCGGTGCAGTCCACCCATGGCTCAGCCGCGGGCCTCCCCCAGGGCCCGCCAGCTCTGCTCCGCCTGCTCGATGCTGTGCAGGGCCTGGCCGCAGAGCATCAGCCGGCTGGCATTGCGCTGCAAACGAATCAGTTCGAAGCCATCGAGATCCGGATCGTGCAGCCAACGTTCCAGGCTCTCCCAAAGAGGTGGCGGTTCAAGGTGCGTGCTCGGTGGGGCTGGCCGGTGCCGGTGGGGCACTTCCAGGCAATGGTTCCATTGCTCCAGGCGGGTGGCCACCGCCCGCAGCAGTTCCGCCTGGGCGCCATGGACCCCCTCCAGCGGGCCGCGATCCGATGGCGTGTGCTCCAGAAGCCGCAGCCCGTCGACGACACCGACCAGTTGGGAGCCGGCCCCATTCAGGAGCTCGAAGAGGCGAAACGTGGCGTGGCTGGTGGGGTTGTTACCCAGCTCGTCGGCCACCGCCGGCATGGCCTCGCGCAGCCCCACCAGCTGACGGCGCAAGCCTTGCGCCATCTGCAGCTCCAGCTGCTGGTCGGCCGCCATGGCGCCCGGGGGAAGGGGGGTGACAGGGGCTTCGATGCGGTCGGCTTGGCCGACGAGGGCGGCGCCGAGGTCGGCCAGGAACCGCCGCAGCCGCTGGCGGTTGGCTTCCACCGCCAGGTCAGGCCAGAAGAGGCGCAGAGACACGAGGGCCACCAGGATGCCGGCCACGGTCCAGAACAGCCGCACCGGGACCCAGATTCCCAGCTCGCCGTCGTGGACCAACCAGCCCATCACGATGATGTTGCTGCCCACCTTGTAGCCCACCTCCAGCCCCAGGGCCGCCCCCAGCAACCGCATGGCGACCAGGGCCAGGCTCAGCCCCAGGGGCAGGGGCAGATGGCTGAGGCCGGAGTACGACACGACCAGCACCACGGCTCCCGCCACCGACCCCAGCAGCCGCTGACGGCCCAGACCGATGGAGCCACCGTAGGTGCCGGTGCAGACCACCAGCACCGCCAAGGGGGCGTAGAAGCCATAGGCCACCGGGGCCAGGGCGCCGAAGCCGTTCATCAGTCCGGCCGTCAGGGCCAGGCGCAGTTCGGAGCGGCGGATCAGCATCGGGCCACCAGGCTCAAGGTGCGCAGGCTGGCCAGCAGCGGCTGCTGCTCCTGGGCCAGGGCGAGCAGGGGCAGCAGGGGCAGCGATCGGTGCCGGGCCAGGGCCTGCCATAGCCTGGGATCCGTGGCCGCGGCCGGCAGGGAGCCCCCCTGGAGCAGGGCCCTCATGTGCGCCAGGCTCTCCGCCAGCGGATCGTTGCCGCCATCGGCGCCGAGGTCCGCCCCTGGGCGGAGGCGGTCTGGAAGGCCAGCCAGCAGCCGCTCCCACTGCACCCAGTGGTGCTGGACCGCCCCCCAGAGCCGCAGCCGCTGGGCCCAGCGCTGTCCCTGCATCCGCCGGCCATGGGGACCACGGCGCTCCTGGACCACCAGCTGTTCCATGGCCACCAGGTCGTGGCTGAGTTGGGCCGGGGGCAGGGGCAGGGGCCGTTCCCCCCGGCCCTCGAGCCAGTCCCATTGACGCTGCAACTGGGCGATGTAGCCGTCGCGCAGATCCACTTCCAGTCGCATCAGCCGGTCGAATCCGCTCCGGGGCCAGAACAGCAGGCCCACCAGAAGCGCAATCACGCAGCCGACGGACGTGTCCAGCGTGCGGTTGAACACGTAGTCCCAGTTCAGGGCCACGTGGCTCGGAATCATCAGAAACATCAGGCTGACTAGCGTCGCTGTCCCTGCCGCCGACTGCCAGCCCAGCCAGCGCAGCAGGGGCAGCATCAGCAGCAGCGACACCAGCACCCCCTGCCAGCCGGCCAGCACGGTGTGCACGAGAAAGGTCACCAGGCCACCGGTGATGGTGCCGAACACCCTCACCCTGGCGGCTTGCAGGCTGAGGTCGTCACCGTCCTCCATGACCGTGATCACGGCCAGCATCGGGTACCACACGTAGGCGATGCGCTCGAACCAGAGCGACAGCGCCGCGGTGATGAAGGCGGCCACGCCGAGCCGCAGGCTGTTGCGAAGCAAGGCGGAACGCACGGACCTCGAAGCGCGGGGCAGGCAGGAGCCTTTGGAGCTTCATGGTCCCGGGCTGTTTGCCGTTACGCCAGGGCTGTACGCCGATGCGCGAAGGTTGGAACTCCCTTGTGTTGGAACGGGCCACCATGGTCCTCTCGCTGAGCCCGGATCTGGAAGCCCTGCTGCGGCTTGGCATGGCGGTGCTCTGCGGGCTGGCCGTGGGGATCAACCGCGCCCATCACGGCAGCCGGGCCCATCCCAACCGGCTGCGGGTGCATGTGCTGGTGGGAATGAGTGCCTGTTTGATGGTTCTGGCGGCTGGCTCCGATCCCCAGGCCCGCAGCCGGGTGATCCAGGGAGTGGCGACGGGCGTCGGGTTTCTGGGAGCCGGCGAGATCCTGGTGCCCCCGGTCCGTCCGAAGCACGGCATCCCGGAGGTTCGTGGTCTGAGCAGCGCCGCCTCGATCTGGTTCACCGCCGCCCTCGGCGTCACGGTGGCCGTCTCCAGTCCGGTGCCGGTCCTGATGGCCCTCGGCCTGGCATTGATCACCCTTTCCGACCGCGACGGCCATTCTGTCGACAGTGGTGAAGCCGCTCTTCCTCAGCCCGAAGATCTCAAAAAAGGAAGCGGTGGCGGCGGTTCGTAGCGTTGACTTGGCCATCGCCCTCGGCTTCCAGTGGATCCCCCTCCGGGGTCGGCCAGACGGCGTCCCAGTAGCTGATGCCGTCCTTGTAGAAGGGCCGGCCGTCCAGTCGCTGGGTGTCGAGCTGGGTGCTGCCCATGGCCGTGATCAGGCCGCCGAGCTCCATCGGCCCGAGGTCCGTTTTGATGTCTTTGCGGGCGGCCATCATCAGGGCCGGCAGCCGCACCAGGTATTCCGGCCGGGTGAGCTTGCGGAACAGGGACTTCAGGGCCAGTTGCTGGCGGTCCATGCGGCCGAGATCGCCGGTTTCGTCATGGCGGAAGCGCAGGAATCCCTCCAGATCCTTGCCACGCAGGGTCTGCATACCAGGCTGCAGATCAATGGACAGTCCCTGGCTTCGGTCTTCGTAGAGCATGCGCTTGGGCACATCCACCTCGATGCCGCCCAGCACGTCGGCCATCTGGCGGATGGAGGAGAGATTGACGACCAGATGGTGCTGAATGGGACGGCCGAGACGTTGGGAAATCTCCCGCTTCACCGCTTCGATGCCGCCTAGGTTGTAGAGGGAGTTGATCTTGACCGGGCCGAAACTTTCGGCCTCGATGTAGGTGTCGCGCGGGATCTGGGTGATGCTGGTGCGGTTGCCATCGATGCGCAGGGTGGCGATCACATCGGTGTTGCCGCCGCCCACGTCGGTGCCCAGAATCAGTACATCCTGGCGGCCCATGCCGCCGCTCCAGGCGGCGAAGGGATTGGTGAGCGCCGCGCCGCCCCCGGCGCTTGATCGTGCTGAGATCAGTTGGGCCAGGGGCCCTGCCAGCAACAGGCCCGCTCCAAGGCCACAGGCCATGGCGAAGAAAATGGGGGCACGTCGACGCGCCGACCTGGGCTGGGACATTTTCATTCAATCCAAACTAAGCCCCAGGACTCAGCGCAGGGCTTCCTCTGGCCTCAGTCCGGTCTGTACGCGCCAGAGCGCGGCATAGGCCCCGTTCCTGGCGAGCAGATCGTCGTGCCCGCCGCTCTCGACGATGCGACCGCGTTCCATCACCACGATCCGGTCGGCGTGGCGCACCGTGCTCAGTCGGTGCGCGATCACCAGGGTGGTGCGTGACGCGGTGATCCGGTCGAGGGAGCGCTGGATCGCCGCCTCCGTTTCGTTGTCGACGGCGGCGGTGGCTTCATCCAGCACCAGCACCGGCGGGTCCTTGAGGATCGCCCGGGCGAGGGCGATGCGCTGCCGCTGGCCTCCGGACAGGCGCAGGCCCCGCTCGCCAACCACGGTGTCGTAACCCTGGGGCAGCTCATGGATGAACGTGGTCGCCTCGGCCAGGCTGGCGGCCCTTTCGATGGCCCCACGGCTGGCATCGAAGCTGCCGTAGGCGATGTTCTCGGCCACGGTGCCATGGAAGAGAAACACCTCCTGGCTGACCAGGCCGATGGCCCGGCGCAGGTCCTGCAAGGTCAGCTCCTCAATCGCCACGCCGTCAAGAAGAATCCGGCCCGTCTGGATCGCATAGAGCCGTAGCAGCAGCTTGACGATGGTGCTCTTGCCGGAGCCGGTGGCCCCGACGATCCCGAGGGTGGCACCGGCGGGTACCTCCAGATCAAAGCCTTCCAGAAGCCTGTCGCGGCCGGCGTAGGCGAAGTCGACCGCCTCGAAGCGGAGATGGCCCCGGACGGCGGCGAAGGGCAGGGGCCGGTCGCCGCTGGGGATGGCGATGGGGGTATCCAGCAGGTCCATCACCCGATGGGTGGAGGCCATGGCGCGTTGGTAGTCGTCAAGGGTGCGGCCCAGGGTGGTGAGCGGCCAGAGCAGACGCTGGGTGATGAAGACCAAAAAGCTGTAGGTGCCGATGGCGATGGCGCCACTCCAGGCCTGCAGGCCACCGATCACCAGGATCGCCAAGAAGGCGAACAGGATCGCGAATCGGATCAGGGGGATGAAGGCGGCTGAAAGGCGGATCGCCTGGCCGTTGCTGGCGCGGTAGGCCTGGCTCTGGGCGACCAACCGTTGCTTCTCCCAGTCCTCCGCCGCATAGCTCTTGATGGTCAGCATGCCGCCGAGGTTGTTGCTCAGCAGGCTGGCCAGGTCACCGGCCCGCTCGCGTACCTCCCGGTAGCGGGGGGCCAGGCGCCGCTGAAAACGCAGGGACCCCCACAGGATCACCGGAATCGGCAGGAAGGAGACACCCGCGACTGTGGGGGACAGCACGAGCATGGTGCCGCCCACCGCCAGCACGGTGGTGACCAGTTGCAGGATCTCGTTGGCTCCCTGGTCGAGGAAGCGCTCCAGCTGGTTGATGTCGTCGTTGAGAACCGTGAGCAGACGCCCGCTGCTGCTGGCCTCGAAGAAGCCCATCTCCAGGTGCTGGAGGTGGTCGTAGGCCTCGATGCGCAGCTCGTGCTGCACGGTCTGGGCCAGGCGCCGCCAAAGCAGGGCGTAGAGGTACTCGAACAAGGATTCGGCGCTCCAGACCAGGAACGAGAGCGCCGCCAGCACCCCCAGCTGACCGGGAACGGTGCTGAAGCCGAGTCCGGCCAGCCAGGACGTGCGCTGCTGCACCACCACATCGACCGCCAGGCCGATGAGGACTGGCGGGGCGAGGTCGAAGAGTTTGTTGAGGACCGAACAGGCAGCCGCCAGCCGGACGAGCCGGCGGTGGGGCCGCAGGCTGGCCAGCAGACGCCCGAGACCGGGTGTTGGGGTGGTTGGCGCCCCGACGCCATCAACGGCCATGGGGGCCACGGGCGTCACCAGCGATTGCCGCCTCCACCACCACCCCCGTAGCCGCCGCCACCGCCGGGGCGACCACCGCCGCCGCCGCCGCCGTAGCCGCCGCCACCGGAGCGCCCACCACCGCCGCCGCCGCCGCCGCCTTCACGGGGTGTGGCCTTGTTGACCCGGATCATCCGGCCCATCCATTCGACGTCCTGCAGGTCGTCGATGGCCTTCTGCTCGGAGGCCTCGTCGGCCAGTTCGATGAAGGCGAAGCCGCGCTTGCGACCCGTTTCCCGGTCGAGGGGAAGGCTGCACTGACGGACCTCGCCGTACTGGCCGAAGAGATCGAGAAGATCCTCGCGTTCAGCCTGGAACGAGAGGTTGCCGACGTAGATGGTCATTCAATGAAAAAGCTGGAACGGATTCCTCCGGTGTCGGGAATCCCATGGGAAGCAGGCAGTCGGCATGGAGCTCGGAACAGATCCAGGGGAGGGAACGGTTCTGTTGGGCCTGAGCCGGCGATGCGTGCCGAAGGGAGCCAGAGCGGTATGGAACTGATGAAGCCTACAACCGAGGCCAGAGGCTCTATGGAGAAGTTTGAAGCGGAAGCGAAGAAATACCGAAGGTTTTTTCGGCCCCTGGCCTGGACGCTCCATTGTCAGCAAACCCTGATTAATCTGATCCCATGAAAACCGCCCCCGTTCCCTGGAGCCTCACCTGGCGTGAGGATGGCGAGCTCGGAAGCCAGGATCTGTTCGACCTGCTCCAGGTCCTTGTGGCCAACGAAAGTCACGAAGTCCAGATGTCCCTCATCGCCGTTGTGGAGAAACTCACGGTCAGTGATCTCCAGGCGATGGCCAGCGAGGAGGTCACCCGGATGTGTGCCTGAAGTGAAGGCCACGATCAGATCGGGTAGCGCTTCGAGGTGGCGTCCCTGCAGCTGCTGCGGGCGGAGGCGATGCTGCTGCCGCTTGTGATGCGATCAGCCACGCAGCTGCAGGCGTAGTGGGCCATCCCGTCGGGAGCCTTCTTGCCGGACTGGGCCAGTTCCGTCTCGAAGGCGGAGAGGCAGAAGGAGCGCACCACCTCAAGGATGGGGCCGGAAACCGCCTCCGCAGGGCTCCCCGCCGGCCCGAGAGCTGCCAAGGCAAGCAGGCTGAGGCTCAGCCAGCCAAGGCCTGGCAGCTCTCGGGGAGATCGCAATCGGGGCCACTGCTGGGAAGGCATGGGAGGTCGGCGTGGTGAACGCC
>JBBQIH010000080.1:0-9352 GCA_038324725.1 Cyanobacteriota bacterium
GGGTGCAGTGGTGGCCGCTGCGGATGCAGATGCCGGCGGAATCCAGCAGGGCGGCGATGTCGTTGGCGTGCAGGCCTTCCACACTGAAAGCCGCTAACGCGGCCCGATCGGGCTGCTGGTCCGGCGTGGGCCCCAGGATCCGCACACCGTCGATGGCCTGGAGCCGCTCGAACAGACGCCGGGTGAGCTGCTGTTCCCAGGCGTGGATGCGCTCCAGGCCCAGGTTCTGCAGGTAATCGAGGGCCGCGCCCATGCCGATCGCCTCACCGATCGCCGGTGTGCCGGCTTCGAACTTGTGGGGCAGGTCGGCCCAGGTGCTGTGGTCCAGATACACGTCGTGGATCATCTCGCCACCCCCGAGGAACGGCGGCATCGCCTCCAGCAGCGCTTCGTGCGCCCACAGGAAGCCCATGCCCGTCGGCCCGCACAGCTTGTGGGAGGAGCCCACCAGGAAATCGGCCCCCAGGGCGGCCACATCCACCGGCTTGTGGGGCAGGCTCTGGCAGGCATCCACCAGCAGCAGGGCGCCGGCCCCATGGGCCAGGGCGGCCACCGCCTCGATCGGATTGAGGCAGCCCAGGGTGTTGCTCACGTGCACCAGGCTCACCAGCTTGGTGCGCTCGCTGAGCTTGGCCTTGAGATCCTCCAGATCCAGCTCGCCGCTCTCGGTGACGCCCGCATGGCGCAGCACGCAGCCGGTACGGGCCGCCAGCAGCTGCCACGGCACCAGATTGCTGTGGTGCTCCATCACCGACAGCAGCACCTCGTCGCCCTCGCCCAGGTTGGCGTCAGCCCAGGTGCGAGCCACCAGGTTGATCGCCTCACTGGCGTTGCGGGTGAACACGATCTCCCGGGCGCTGGCGGCACCGATGAAGGTGGCCACCTTGCCCCGGGCCGCCTCGAAATGGTCGGTGGCGCGGGCGCTCAGCTGGTGGGCGCCGCGGTGCACATTGGCGTTATCGAGGCTGTAGTACTGCTGCAGCGCCTCCAGCACCTGGCGCGGCTTCTGGCTGGTGGCGGCGTAATCCAGATAGATCAGCGGTTGCCCCAGGCAGGCCGTCTGGGCCAGCAGGGGGAAATCGGGCCGCGTCAGGGCCGCCAGATCGGCCACCGGGGGTGCACCCGCCATCGGCGGGGCCGCGATCATGGGGGAGTTGGTGGAGGTCGCCGTCATCGGCCCTCCTCCCCCAGCAGGCTGGACAGGGGCTGCCAGGCCGCAGCGGCGGCGGGCAGTTCCTGCAGCACCTCTTCGCAGAAGCCACGCAGCAGCAGCCGGGCCGCCTGGTCGGCGGCGATGCCACGGCTCTGCAGGTAGAAGAGTTCGTCCTGCTGCAGCCGGCTCACAGTGGCGCCATGGGCGCAGCGCACGTCGTCGGCGACGATCTCCAGTTCGGGCTTGGTGTCGATGCGGGCCCGATCCGACAGCAGCAGGTTGCGGCTCAGCTGGGCCGCATCGGTGCGCTGGGCCAGCCTTGGCACCTGCACCGCCCCGTTGAAGACGCTGCGGCTCTGGCCATCGGCCACCGCCTTGTGCAATTGCTCCAGCCGCCCGTCCGGTCCTTCGAACACCATCTGGCTGTGGGTGTCGCTGATCTGGCGGCCATCCGCCAGTTGCAGCGCCTTGAGGGCACTGTGGGCCGCCCCCTCGCGTTGCACCAGCCGCGGCTCCAGTCGCCCCAGGGCCCAGCCGCCATGGGCGCTCACGCCGCTGTAGCGGCTGCCCGTGGCCTGCTCCACCGCCACGGTGGCCAGCAGGCACCCCCTCTCGGAACCGGGCGCCAGCAGCCCGTGGCGCAGGCTCGCACCCTCGCCCAGGTGGGCCTCCAACACCACGCTGGTGAGGTTGGCGCCGCCCGAGCGGTGCACCTGCAGCACCTCAAGGGAGGAATCAGGCTCCAGCACCAGCAGCAGCCGCAGCGGCAGGATCCCCTCGCCGTTGCCGGCGTCACTCACCAGCTCCAGGGTGGTGGCAACCGCGCCGCGCACCCGCAGGGCCAGCACGTGGCGGGCCGTGGCGCCGTTGAGCAGCACCGGCCAAAGCTCGGCGCTGCCGGTGGCGGCCAGCACCTGGCCGAGGCTCTCACTCAGCTCCGCTCCAGTGATGGGCTCGAGGCCCGCCGGCAGGCGGATCCCGGCCAGGGGATCGCTGTGGCCATCGAGGTTGAGCCGCAGGCTGCCGGCTGCGGGCTCGGGGTGCGCCCCAGCCGCAGGGATGAGCATCGTGGGCTTCAGGGCGGTGAGCGGCGCCAGGTCGGTGAAGCGCCAGGCCTCATCGCGACGCGACGGCAACGGGGTCTGCCCCAGGGCCTGGGCCGCCAGGGCATCGGCGCCACCAGAGGCGTCCGCCAGCAGGGCGGCGACCCAGCTGCCTGGACTGGCGCCGGCGGCGGCCAAGGGGGTGGAGAGTGAAGCGGCCACCATCTCAGACCACCTCCGCAGGGGTGCGCTCCAGCGCCGCCAGTTCGGCGTCGACCCAGTCGTAACCGCGCTCTTCCAGTTCCAGGGCCAGCTCCTTGCCGCCCGTGCGCAGGATCCGCCCCGCCGCCATCACGTGCACGTAATCGGGCGTGATCACATCCAGCAGCCGCTGGTAGTGGGTGATCAGCAGGGTGGCGTTGTCGGGGCCCGCCAGGTGGTTCACGCCACCGGCCACGATGCGCAGGGCGTCGATGTCGAGGCCGGAGTCGGTTTCGTCGAGCACCGCCACCAGCGGATCGAGCAGGGCCATCTGCAGGATCTCGTTGCGCTTCTTCTCGCCACCGGAGAAGCCCTCGTTGACGCTGCGCTCCAGGAAGGCCGGATCCATCTGCACCACCTGCAGCCGTTCGCGCACCAGGTCCTCGAAGGCGAAGGTGTCGAGCTCCTCCTCCCCCTTGCCGGCGCGGCGGGCGTTGGTGGCCACCCTCAGGAATTCGAGATTGCTCACCCCGGGGATCTCCACCGGGTACTGGAAGCCGAGGAACAGGCCGGCCCGGGCCCGCAGCTCGGGCTCCAGGCTCAGCAGATCCTCACCCCGATACAGCACCGTGCCGCCGGTGACGGTGTAGGCCGGGTGGCCCGCCAGCAGCTTGGAGAGGGTGCTCTTGCCGCTGCCGTTGCGGCCCATCACCGCATGGATCTCACCGGCGCGGATCGTCAGGGACACCCCCTTGAGGATGGGCTGGTCCTCCACGCGGGCGTGGAGATCACGGATCTCGAGCAGTACGGGGGCGTCGGGGCGGATCACGGCGGGGGGGAAAGGGGCAGGAAGGGATGGGAATGGAGACGGTGGGCCTGCGGGGGTGGCCTTGGGCCGGGCTCAGCCGACCGAACCCTCGAGCTTGAGGGCCAGAAGCTTGTCGGCTTCGGCGGCGAACTCCATCGGCAGCTGGTTGAACACATCACGGCAAAAGCCGCTCACCATCATCGACACCGCCTCCTCGAAGGCGATCCCCCGGCTCTGCAGGTAGAAGAGCTGGTCGGCGGAGATGCGGCAGGTGCTGGCCTCGTGCTCGATTCTGGCGTCCGGCTGCTGGGAGCGGATGTAGGGATAGGTGTTGGCGGCGGCCTGGTCGCCGATCAGCATCGAATCGCACTGGCTGTAGTTGCGGGCGCCCACGGCCTTGGGGCCCAGCTGCACCAGCCCCCGGTAGCTGTTGGAAGAATGGCCGGCGCTGATCCCCTTGCTCACGATCGTGGAGCGGGTGCGGGGACCCACGTGGATCATCTTGGTGCCGGTGTCGGCCTGCTGGCGGTTGTTGGTGAGCGCCACCGAGTAGAACTCGCCCACCGAGTCGGCCCCCTGCAGCACACAGCTGGGGTACTTCCAGGTGATCGCCGAGCCGGTTTCCACCTGGGTCCAGCTGATGTGGCTGCGATCACCCCGGCACTGGCCCCGCTTGGTGACGAAGTTGTAGATGCCTCCCTTGCCGTTTTCATCGCCCGCGTACCAGTTCTGGACGGTGGAGTACTTGATCGAGGCGTCATCGAGGGCCACCAGTTCCACCACCGCCGCATGCAGCTGGTTGGTGTCGAACATCGGCGCCGTGCAGCCCTCGAGGTAGCTCACCGAAGCCCCTTCCTCGGCCACGATCAGGGTGCGCTCGAACTGACCGGTGTCGCCGGAGTTGATGCGGAAGTAGGTGGAAAGCTCCATCGGGCAGGCCACCCCCTTCGGGATGAACACGAAGGAGCCGTCGCTGAACACCGCAGAATTAAGGGCGGCGAAGTAGTTGTCGTTGCCGGGCACCACCGTGCCGAGGTACTTCTCAATGAGATCAGCGTGGTCCTTCACCGCTTCGCTGATCGAGCAGAAGATCACACCGTGCTCGGCCAGCTTCTCCCGGTAGGTGGTGGCGATCGAGACGCTGTCGAACACCGCATCCACCGCCACGTTGGAGAGGCGCTTCTGCTCGCTCAGGGGGATGCCGAGCTTCTCGAAGGTTTCCAGCAGCTTGGGGTCCACCTCATCGAGACTGGCTTTCTTCTCCTGCTGCTTGGGCGCCGCGTAATAGATGATCTCCTGGTAGTCGATCGGCGGATGGCCCAGGGTGGCCCAGTCGGGCTCCTCCATCTGCAGCCACTGGCGGAACGAGCGCAGGCGGAAGTCGAGCAGGAAGGCCGGCTCCTGCTTCTTGGCGGAGATCAGTCGCACCACGTCCTCACTGAGGCCCTTGGCGATCTTCTCGGTTTCGATGTCGGTGACGAAGCCGTACTTGTACGGCTGGCTCACCAGATCGCCGACGGTTGCGCTGCTCGCCATGGGGAAAAGGGGGCCGGTTCAGCCGGCGGTGAGGGTCTGGATGTCTTCGAGACTGATGGTCTGCTGCTCGCCGCGGAAGGGGTTGTCTTCGGTGAGGAAGAGCATGCAATGGCATTCCTTGCGTTCGCGCATCGGCACGCAGGGGCAATTCCAGAAGGCCTGGGCCACCTCGGCCTCCTTGTCTTCGTAGTGGCGACAGGGGCAGAGGGCACCGCCCAGTTCGTCCTTGTGCCGCGCCAGACCCTCCAGCACCACCGCGGTGACCCCCGGATCGCTGCAGAAATAAGTACCGGTGCGCTGGGCGTAGGTTTCCGCGAAACGGCGGATCACCTCGAGGCTTTCGGCACCGGCTGCGGGGGGCGTGGTGGTGGAGGCGTCGGTCATGGGCAGAGCGTCGGGTTGCGCGCACCGGGGGGCGAATAACGAAACACTTTGGTTTCGTTACTACGGGAGCCTAAGGCACAGGCGCAGTCCAATGGCGGCATGGAGAGGCCATTGTGACGCCCCGGCGGGCACCACGGCCGAGCCCCCAATCGCTCTGAGTGCGTGGCATGGTGTTTTGGTCAGATGCCCGTCATGAGCGCCCCCGCCCAGTCACCCGCCCCCGCGGCCGGCCCTGCCGACGGGGCCCATCCCACCCGGGAGGCGGTCCTGTCGGTGCTGCTGCGGGAAGGCGCGGCCACGGCGGCCCAGCTGGCGGGGTCCCTGGGGGTGTCGGTGCAGGCCATGCGCCGTCACCTGCGCAGCTTGGAAGACGACGGCCTGGTGGAAGCCAGCCCCTCCCATGAAGGTCCCGGCCGGCCCAGCAACCGCTGGCGTCTCACCGCCCAGGGCCAGGGCCGCTTCCCCGACGGCAGCGAGAACTTCGCCCTCGGCCTGCTCCATACCCTCACCGAAAACCTGCCCGCCGACACCCTGGAGCTGGTGCTGCGCCAGCAGGCCGAGCAGAAAGCCGCCGACTACCGCCGCCTGATCGGCAGCGGCGCCCTGGGCCAGCGGCTTGAGCGACTGGTGGAACTGCGGCGCAAAGAGGGCTACGTGGCCGAATGCCGCCGCGACGACGACCCCAGCGGCGCCGCCACCGCCTGGGTGATCAGCGAGTTCCACTGCTCGGTGGTGCGCATCGCCGAAAAATATCCAGTGGTCTGCGACCAGGAGCTACGCCTGATCCGCCACACCTTTCCCGACTGCGCCGTGGATCGCGTCCACTGGCGCCTCGAGGGCGGCCACAGCTGCGGCTTCCGCATCGCCCCCTTGGCTGCCAGCCACGCCCCTGCCACCTGAGCCGTGCTCAGCCCTGGCGAGCTGCAGGAGCTGGAGGCCAGCTTGCTCCCCACCCTGGAGCGCCACCACCTGCGGCTCCTGGCCCATGGCCTGCGCACCCTGCAGGCCATCGCCGGCCACCCCAGCGGCGGGCTGCCTGCGGCCGGGGCGATCGAAGCCTGGGCCCTGCAGCAGCCGGTGATCCGTGACGACGCCGGCTTCGCCCAGGCCTTCCTTGGCCAGATGGCGCGGGTGGGGGAGCAGCTTGAGGCCATCGCCGCCGCCGCCGGCCGGGAGCCCCTGGCCCTCGATCTTCCCGACCTGATCCACTGGGCCACCCAGGAGGCCGACCGTCGCGTCAGGCCCCCGGCAGCCCCACCAGTCCCGCCACCAGGCTGACCCCGGCCAGGGCGGCGGCGGCGGCCACCACCCCGCGCCAGCCGGGCCGGTCCCCCTCCAGGGCCGCCATGGGCAGGGCCATCACCGGCGCCGTCGACAGCAGGGCCATGGCGAGCCCCCCCGGCAGACCCGCCAGGGCGGTCTGCTGCAGGGCGATCCCGGCGCTGGTGCCCAGCAGCGTGGCCGCCAGGGCCAGGGGCCAGCGGCGGCTGGCCGGCCGGGGGCCATGGGCGGCCCGCGGCAACCCCACCAGCAACGGCAGCATCACCAGCGCCGCCGCCGCCAGCCGCAGGGTGGCGGCCTGCAGCGGTTCCGGCCCCCCGGCCAGCAGCCCCGCCCGGGCCAGCAGCGCTCCGCCGCTGCCGCAGGCCAGGGCCCCGAGGGCCAGGGCCACCCCCACCGCTTCGGAGCCCTCCGGTTGATCCTGCCGGGGGGCGCGCTGATGCACCACCAGCAGCACCGCCAGGCTGATCAGCGCGATCCCCAGCCACTGGGCCGGCCGGGGCACCTCCCCCAGCAGCACCAACCCCGCCAGGCTGGTGACAGCCGGACCACCGGCGTCGATGGTGAGGGTGCGCCGGGTGCCCAGCCGCCGCAGGGCCGCGAAGAACAACGTGTCCCCTAGGGCGATCCCCAGCACCCCGCTGAGGGCCAGCAGCAGCAGCGAGCGCGGCGCCACCTGCCAGGGCAGCGCCAGGGCCAGGGGCAGCAGCAGGGCCACCGCCAGCAGGTTCTTGAGCAGATTCAGCCGGGCCGCCGAGAGGGAGGTGGGAAGCCGGCGCCACAGCAGGCTGGCGAAGGCCCAGCAGAACGCGGCCGCCAGGCCGGCGGCGACGGGAGCGGCGGACAAGGGGCCGCAGGAGGGTGGGAGAGTTGCGATCATCGCCTGATCGCGCCCCTTCGCCTGAGGCCCCGTGAGCGGATCCATCGCCGACGCCATCAGTTTCTTCCGGCTCAGCTGCGGCCGCTGGCGCTCCCAGCGCAGCAGCCACCACCTGCTGCACCGGCGCGCCGAAGCGGGCGGCTCCTTCATTGAAGTGGTGGAGCTGGAGGTGGACGATCCGCGCCTGGAGGCGATCGCCGTGCTGCACGGCCAGGATCCGGCCGGACTGGTGGGGGGGTGCCGGGTGCGCTGGAGCGGCTCGATGGCCTGGGACAAGGCCGGCGAGGCCCACGAGGGCGAAAGCGTCTTCGGCCTGATCCCCAGCGACGAACGCGGCCGCCAGGGCCTGCTGCTGCGCGACCGCGGCTACGCCGAAACGGCGCCAGTGGCGGGTCACTTCGCCATGGACGACCGGGACGGCCTGCTGCTCACCACCAGCTACGAGACGATGAACAGCCTGGAGCGGTTCAGCTTCGCCGGGCCCGATGTGCGCCTGCGCACCAGCACGGTCGAGGGGCTCTCCAACACCGCTTCCTTCTGCGTCGAGACCCGGATCCCCAGCGAGACGGCAAGCGATTCGGCGGCCCCAGCCAGCGCCACTGCCGCCACGTCCGCCACCCCAACCAGCCCCGCCTCCAGCCCCGAAACCGCCTGCCTGTCAGCCCTGGGCTGGTGAGATCGGCGCCGCTGGGGGGTGTGTCCAACGTTACGGACTGTGAGCCCTACCCTTCCGCGCCCGGGGGCGCCGCGGCCCTACTTCTACGATCCCCATCGACGGATGCCGGACCACGCGTGGCTCTTCCACTCCTCAAGTACGCCCCCACAACCCAGAACTCGCGTGTGACGCCGTTCCGGGTGGGTTCCGACGAGGACCCCAAGGCCGTGTCCATGGACAAGGCCATGGACCGGGAAGATCAGAACTTTGTGATCGAAGCGGCTTACCGCCAGATTTTCTTCCATGCCTTCAAGGTCGACCGCGACCGCACCCTTGAGTCCCAGCTGCGGGACGGCCAGATCAACGTGCGGGAGTTCATCCGCTCGCTGTGTCTGTCGGACACCTTCAACCGCAGCTTCTACAACCTCAACAGCAACTACCGGGTGGCTCGCCACCTGGTCGAGAAGCTGCTGGGTCGCCAGGTCTTCGGCAAGTCCGAGGAGATCGCCTGGTCCGCCGTGCTGATGACCCGCGGGGTCCGGGGCATGGTCGACGACATCCTCGACTCCCAGGAGTACCTCGACGCCTTCGGCTACGACACCGTTCCCTTCCACCGCAACCGGGTGGTGGGCTCCCGCGAGGTCGGTGAGACCCCCTTCAACCTCACCTCGCCCCGCTACGAGTCGTACTACCGCGGCATCCTGGGCTTCCCCCAGATCGTCTACACCGGCAAGACTCGCAGCTTCCCGGAGCGAGCCCAGCAGCGCCGCGGCGGCTTCCCGCAGGACTACCTCTCCTGGGTCCGCGAACTTCCCGCCCTCCGCGGCGTGGGCCGCGCCGCGGCCGGGAACACCGGGATGGATTACCTCTCCAAGGTGCCTTATCGAAGCATCGGTCGCTGAGTCCGGGCTGCTTCGCTCGTGGCCTCGACGCCTCCAGGTCGCTGCAGCATCATTGCTGCAGCGACCTTTGTGTGTCCAGGACTGCACCGGTGCGGCTGCACGCGCCTCAGGCCGTCAGTGGATCCTGACCACCGGGGACCGGTGCCGTCCAAAGGCGGAAACCTCCTCCAGACTGATCCCAAACGAATTCTGATGTTGTGAGCCAGAAGACGCTGACCTCCCTGGCGATGATGACGCTGCGTCAGCTGCGGCAGATCGCCAGTGACCTCGGCGTTTCTCTGTACAGCCGCAAATCCAAGGAGGAGCTGGTGGAGGCCATCAGCACCCGCCAGGTGGAGGAGGGGGAAGGCAGGAGCCTTGAGCGCATCGAGGCCGACATGCCCCCGGCCCCCCGGCCCGCCGCCGAAACCCGCGTCGTCTTCCTGCCCCGTGATCCCCAGTGGGCCTACGTCTTCTGGGACATCTCCGAGGACGACCGCTCAGACGCCCTCCATGCCGGCGCCTCCCAG